>JALTWL010000108.1 GCA_027047045.1 Micavibrio sp. | reverse complement strand
TACCAAACCAGAAGATGAATGGTCCTTAATGGGAGAAATCATTGCCCATTTTGAGGAAAAAGAAGGTGGCAAAGAAATTGCTGATTTTCTGGTAAATGTATCATTTAAATTCCATCATTATATTTTTCATTGTGCTTAAAAATAGCAGTGTTGAGGTGTGGTGTAAAAGTAATTTTTTATGCAAAAAGAAAAGGAATTAGTAAACATGGTCTGGGAAGATGACAAGAGCCGATGGGTTTATACTATAACATAAAAGTCTGCAACATCTACTAAAGGGAATTGAACTGGAACCCTTGGTGTGAGAGTAATTTGCTCTATGGACTGTGCTAATATGGAAATTCCAGCTAGCAACTTCCAGTAGAAGAATATAATTCAACATGTTCAAATAGTTTATAGGATTTTGTTTATAAAATTAAATTAAATCACTGAAGATGACTGTTATTTATTTATTTAATTATTTTCTTTTCAATCACAATAGTCTGCCACCAGGTTAGACACTAGCTATGTCAAAGACAGCGTGAAGAAAATAAGCGATAAGCTCAATGTCACACAACAAACGGTAAGGGTTTAGTTGAAAAATTTTAAAATTATTTTTTTCTTTAATCAATCAATGTTTTTTTAATATTTTGTCCACAGTGGATGTAGTTTGGTGGTGAAAGGTTTACTAATATGCATGTTACAAAGTCTTATTCCCCATCAGTTGGCCTGTTAAGCTGTTTCTCACTCCAAAGACCATGGTATGTATTATCCTGTCAAGGAACTGAAATAAGTAGCCCAAGGAGTGGAAGCATTAGGTTTCCTTTCATGGTCATGTGGTCATTAGCATATGTTAATTAACAACAAAATGAAAATGTAGATCATTAATATTCACTTAATGATTTTTCATTCATTTATTCATTCATTCATTAGTTTTTTTACATTTATTTATTCCTTGATTGATTCAGTTATTCATTCCATCATCATTCATTCATTCATTCATTCACCATTACAGCTGTCGGAAGCCGAGACCAAGTACCAGTCCTTAGCTAGCACCTATGGCATTGAAACACCGCGATACAAACAAGATATGCGACAAGAAATTGCCAAGGTACGAG
>JALTWL010000107.1 GCA_027047045.1 Micavibrio sp. | reverse complement strand
AGGGCACGCTATTATGACCCATCACTTGAGAGATTTTTGGGTGAGGATCCGATTGGGTTCTTGAGTCGTGATTTTAACTTTTATCGGTATGCGAATAATAGTCCAGTTAATTTTGTGGATCCGAGCGGTAGGTTTGGAATTTTAGGAGGAATTGTTGCTGGAGCAATTGGTGGTGCAGTTGTTGGGCTTATTGATGCAGGATTAAATGCTCGCTGTTTTTCTGAAGGTTGGCGTATTTTCTGGGTTGATACGGCAAGTGGAGCTCTTGGTGGAGCTCTTGCCACTGGAGGTGGATTTTTTGGAGCTATGTTCGGTGAAGTAGGTGGGTTGGGACTTGGTGCATTATCAGGATTAAATGGTGTCCCCGATAGTAATCCTTGTAATGATACCCCATCATGTCAATAGGTTAATAATGATGAAAAAAAATACTTTACATATATTATCGGTGATTGCAGCATTCTTCTTTGCAATACATTATTACAAGCTTGATAAAAAGTGTTTTTTTGAAGGATACATTTTTTTTTCATTAATATTATTGATTTTACCATTTTTATGGAATCAATGGCTGTATGAACAGCTTACGAAAGATATCAAAAGCCCTATTTCCTATACAATGTTTGTTAATATAGGAAATTTTGTTTATGTAGGTCTTATCGTCTTTGCAATAGTTATGATTTTGACTGATTATAGACCATTATATTATATTCAAGGAATATGTTGAGCTGCAAACAGTTTAAAACTTTTCCTCGTTCCACAGCTCCAGCTGTGGAAGAATTTAGATACGAGGTGATAATGATAACTTTACTTAAAACTTTTAATTTTGTTACGAAATGTTGCGATGATGGTTCTAGCCCGAACCTCAAAGCCTTTGTGATTTGAAACACTTGAGCAATAATCACTTTCTTTGAAAAAACACGCTAAAATAACCCATGTCAGCAAATCCAAGAGTCTCATTTTTTAATAGTACCAACTACACCCAGGATAAAACAGGGCTTATCACAAGCAAAAACAGCACAAGTTACAGTTATGATGACATAGGCAGACTCACACAGGCTGGAAGTGACAGCTTCAACTATGATGCAGCAGGAAACAAC
>JALTWL010000106.1 GCA_027047045.1 Micavibrio sp. | reverse complement strand
ATGCACTTTTAATTGATGTAACCCCTCTAAGCATCGGTGTTGGTGTAGTTGAAGGTGGTGTATCTGGCGTTATGGATATTTTGATAAAGCGCAATTCAGCCCTGCCCGCAAAAGCAGAGGCAGTTTACGGTGTTGCAAAAGATGACCAAAGAGATGTAGAGGTCGTTTTGTACCAAGGTGAAAGAAAAATGGTTACAGATAACAAAGAACTTGGGCGTTTTGTGCTTGAAATTCCACCTGGGGCAAAAGTAGGTGAAACAGAAATTACAGTAGAACTTGCAATTAACGCCGATGGACTTTTAGAGGTTAGTGCTAAGGAAAAAACTTCTGGAGTTGAAGAAAAAATTACCGTTAAAACAGACAGTGGTCTTAGTGAAGAACAAATTGAAGATATGATTAAGGACGCAGAGAAAAATGCCGATAAAGATAAAGAAATAGCCGAAAAAATAGAAGTAACAGCAACGGCAGATAATTTACTTGATATGGCTGAAAAAGATGTTGAAAAAGATTACTTCAAACAAGCATCTGATGATATAAAGTCTAACTTTAATGAGGCAAAAGAGAAGCTTATTACCGCTAAAGATAAAGGCAATGTCGCAGAAATGAAGTCAGCAATTGATGAGCTACAAAACCAATTTAGAGTTATGGGTGAAGAATTTACCAAAAAACAACAGGAAAAACAGCAAGCAACAAAACAAGAAAATGCAGCAGATGCAAAATCTACTAATAGCGACAAACCAGACGCAAATAGTAATAAGAAAAAGCCGTCTGGACCATCTGTATAGCTATATAATTATTTTAAAAACTCTCTACAAAATTTAAAGTGAAGACGCTATGTCTTCACTTTATTTTTATTAGCTTTTTTTTAATATTAAAAAGCTATAATTAGGGGTGGGTGTATATCTTTGTTTGGAGGTTGAGGAATGAGATTTAGTTATATTAAAATACTGTTTTTGTGGGCTATAATTTTTCCAAATATTGTCATTGCAAATAGTCTTCCATATGGAATGCCCAATATACCCAATATACCCAATATGCCCAATATGCCCAATATGCCCAATATGCCATTAACTCCAACTGTAATGCCAACTCCGATGGTTTTGCCACCGTCCCAAAAAGAAATAGATCAAATTATAAAAAATGTACAAAATATACCAGTTGACGATAGATATGACGTTATAGGGAAGGCTGTAAATAATAGTAGCCCAGAATTTCAAAAAAAATATAAAGAAAATGAAGCTAGAATAAAAGCTGAAAGTGAAATAAAGCAAAAAAATCCATATTCATCATATAGGGGAGTAAATAATAAAAATAAAGTTAGGAAAGTAAGAAAATACAGAGGCTATAAGAAAAAACAAAAAAGAGAATTAAAAGCACGCCCCATAGATCAATATTTTAAAAGAAAAACATCTAAGCAAGCTAAGCAAAAAAAACAAATAAAAGCTAGAAGAATTGGGGCTATATACAAAATTCGATAATATAGAAAAAAATCGCATGTTTTTATAACATCTATACGTATCATGTTTAAGCAAGCAATAAATTAGGTTTAAAAAAATGCTTGGGTAACAATTTTTTATTATTTGAAAGGAGTTTTCAATATGCGACATTTTAGGATATTGGCAATGAGTTTAGTTGTTTTAGGGATTTTGGTGGTGGCCACTTCAGTGGAGGCTTTGGAGGCAAAAGAAACTAGAGCTTTTGCAAAACCTGTGGCTAGTGATAAAGCAAAGGCAAAACATCACTTAGCCAAAGATAGAGCAAAAGCAAAACGTCATTTGAGCAATGATAGACCAGAAGTAAGACCTCACGCTGGTAAAGACAGGGCAAAAGTAAAGCATCACTTAGCCAAAGATAGAGCAAAAGTAAAACATCATTTGAATAATGATAGATCAGCAAGACCCCACGTTGGTAAAGACAGGGCAAAGGTAAAACATCACTTAGCCAAAGATAGAGCAAAAGTAAAACATCATTTGAATAATGATAGACCAGCAAGACCCCACGTTGGTAAAGACAGGGCAAAGGTAAAACAGCACTTAGCCAAAGATAGAGCAAAAGCTAAACGTCATTTGAATAATGATAGACCAGCAAGACCCCACGTTGGTAAAGACAGGGCAAAGGTAAAACATCATTTAGCCAAAGATAGAGCAAAAGTCAAGCGTCATGCGGGTAAGGATAGAGTAAAAGCAAAACGTACAGCTGGACGCCATAGATAATAATATGTAGATATAAAATTAGAACCAGATACCCTAACATATCTGGTTCTTTTTTATTTTAATTATAATAAGTACAAAGTACAGTATAGGCAGCTTTTATATCTGGAAGAGCTCTTTCAACTGCCTCTTCCCCCAAATCTATTAGTTCCTCCGCACGATCAAATTCCATCAAGCCAATATGTCCAACTCTGGGAGTGATTAGAACGTCAGGTGGGTCGCCAGCAAGTCTTGAGCGCGCTAATCGGTCTTGAGCAATATTCATTGATGATACCATAGCGCCAAACATACTGGGTGAATTTTTCTCCCGACTAAAAATACGTCTGGTTAAAGGTATTTTTTTTGCTTTTTTAACTTCTGGATTTGCCTCATCTTCATCAAATAAGTCAAAACCAGCAACTTTTGGTACTTGGTCGCTTGGATTTGCAACTTTACCAATAATATCACCATTAGGATTAACAGCAATTGTCATTCTAGCCCCAAGTGCTTGACATGCCGATACTGGAACTGGATTTACCAAAGCGCCATCTATTAACCAACGATTATTCATAAATACAGGCGGAAATACTGCGGGTAGAGAAAAAGAAGCTCTAATCACATCTATCAATTTACCTGAGCGAAGCCAAACTTCATGACCTGTTGTCAAATCGGTACAAATAGAAATTAAAGGATAGGGCAGGTCATCTATGACAGTATCACCAAAATGTGCCTTCATTAAATTAAGCAGTCTTTTTCCACCAATTAAACCACCACTTTTTATACGAAAATCAAGATATGATAATACTTTTAATCTGTTTAAAGAGCATGCCCATTCTTCTAAATTATCTAATTTGTTGCATAGATAAGCACCACCAACCAAAGCACCCATAGAAGTCCCCGCAATAACTGTGGGTGTGATACCATGTCTTCTAAGAGCGCGGATAACGCCAATGTGAACAAAACCACGAGCAAGCCCACTTCCAAGCGCAATCCCTATTTGTGGTGGTGGGAGTATTTTAGGTTTATGTTCATTTTTTTCTTTGTCTTGCTTTTTATTTTCTTTATTATTCTTTTTTTTGCTAAACATGATATTACTTTAAACTCAAAAACTGTTTACACTAAAAAAACATTATAACTTTTACAATAATTTTGCAACGATATAGAAATGATAATTGATAAATTAGAAGATAAAAAAAATAAAAAAAATAAATATACCCCAACTGGACCTTTGATGAGGCGTATTATTAAAAATTACGTACGCCCACATTTAAGAACTATATTTGTGGCAGTATTTTTTATGATACTGGCTGCGGCTATGACCGGTGGGCTTGCCAAATTGATGGAACCTATTATTGATGAAGTATTTTCTGCAAAGGACAAAGCAAAGCTAGTACCAGTAGCAGCAGCGGTATTTTTTGCTTTTGCAATTCGGGGTGGGGCAACTTATGCTCACACAGTGCTTATGAATAAAGTTGGGCAAGCGGTAATTGCAAAAGTACAAAAAGAAATGTTTTCTCACCTAATGAATATGGATTTAGCTTTTTTTCACAAAACAACAAGCGGGCATTTAATCACAAGAATGGTATCTGACGTAACTGTGATGCGAGGGGCGGTAACGGATAGTATTACTGGTATTGCTAAAAGCGCTTTGACATTGGTAATTTTACTGGGGGTTATGTTTTATCAGGATTGGAGGTTAACAATTGCCTCTGTTTTTGTATTTCCGCTGGCAGCTTTTTTTGTTGCGAAAATCGGTAAAAAACTTCGTAGAGTGTCAACTCATATGCAAGAAGAAATGGGGGAGTTCTCTAGCCTGCTTAATCAAAATTTTCAAGCAGTGCGCTATATCAGAGCTTACGACTTAGAACAACAAGAAAAAAACCGTATAAATAAAGTTATAGATAAATTATATAGGCTATATTGCAAAGCAGTTAGAGTGTCTGCGCTTGCAACGCCAATGTCTGAAATACTAAGTGGTATTGCGATTGTAACTATCATTATTTATGGTGGAATTCAAGTGGTTGAAGGTACAACCACCCCAGGTAAGTTATTTTCATTTATAACGGCTTTTTTACTGGCATATGAGCCAATGAAAAGACTGGCAAAAATGAACACTGTTTTACAAACAGGACTTGCCGCCGCCGAAAGAGTGTTTGACGTTATTGATAAAAAACCATCTATTGTGGATAAAAAAAATGCAAAAGAATTAATGCTTAAAAAAGCTCCAACCGTTAGTTTTGATAAGGTCAGTTTTACCTATCCAACAGCAGAAGAAGACAAATGTGCTCTTAAAAATATATCATTTAAAATCCCAGCTGGAAAAACAGTGGCTTTGGTGGGTGCATCAGGCTCAGGTAAAACAACGATTATAAATTTACTGCTACGTTTTTATGATATTGAACATGGAAATATTAAAATATCTGATAATAACATTAAGAATATAAAACTTAAATCTCTGTACAACAATATTGCAATTGTTAGCCAAGATGTAACAATATTTAATGATAGTGTTTTGGATAATATTCGTGCATCTTGCCTGCATGCAAGTGATGAAGATGTTAAAAATGCGGCTAAAGCCGCGCTTGCCCATGACTTTATTCAAGAGCTACCTGACGGATATAATACAAAATTGGGAGAACAGGGATTAAAATTATCAGGCGGGCAAAGACAACGTATCGCAATTGCAAGAGCCATGTTAAAAAATGCACCTCTGCTTTTACTTGATGAGGCAACATCGGCGCTAGATAATAATTCTGAGCAAATAGTACAAAAAGCACTTAACAAATTACAGCATGGCAGAACTACTTTGATTGTAGCCCATAGATTAAGTACAATTAAAAATGCTGATATAATCTATGTGATGGAGGCAGGCGAAATAATAGAAATTGGAAACCACGAAGAGCTTTTAAAAATCAATGGAATCTATGCAAAGCTATATGGAAAAGGATAAGGGTAAAACATTTTTATCTAAATTAAGCATAATTATTTTATGCGTATTTTTGGGTTGGCTTTGGATTGTTGCAGGTTTGTATTTTTTACAAAGACAAATTATGTATGTACCAAATACAGCAAAACTACCATCACCGTCTAAAAGCTATATTGAAGAAATATATTTAAAAACAAGTGATAATTTAAGCCTTAAATCTTGGTATATTGCACCTAATACTGACTTAGATAAGGTTATTGTATTTTTTCATGGTAATGCTGGTAATATAGAAAATCGCCTATTTAAGGCAGAATTTTTTAAAAAATACGGTACTGGGACTTTGTTGGTTGAATATCGTGGCTATGGTGGCAATGCGGGTTCACCAAGCGAGGAAGGGTTTTATAAAGATGGCAGGGCTGCAATTGAATTTTTGCTAAATAAAAAGAAAATACCGCTAAATAGAATAATTTTATATGGAGAAAGTATTGGCTCTGGCACAGCTGTGCAAATGGCAACAGAATTTTCTGTATCTGGTCTTATTTTGGAAGGTGCTTTCACTAGTGCTGCGAATATAGCAAAGGCAACATATCCAATTGTTCCCGTTAATCTACTTTTAAAAGATAGATATGACAATGATAAAAAAATATCTAAGATAAATGATATGCCTATTTTACTGTTACATGGTAAAAAAGATAACGTTATCCCTTATTTTCACAGTGAAATATTATTTGAACTAGCAAAAGAGCCTAAAAAAATCCTCCTAATTGATAATGGCGGACATTCTGATTTATATAATTATTCTAAGGTATTGCAAGCAATGGTTGCGTTCATAAAAATAAATTAAATTATTTTTTAAAAATATTAAATCTTTTTTAACTGGATATATGAGATGATTAAGTTATGGACAAGTATTTGTCTTCGACTCAGATAGTATATCTAGGGTCAAAGTAGTAACTAAATTAAACCTAGAAA
>JALTWL010000105.1 GCA_027047045.1 Micavibrio sp. | reverse complement strand
CTGGCACAAAATCAGCAACGCTAAAAGCATTTTCATCGCCTGCCATCGTAAAGCCAGTTACTAGTTCATGGGGGTAGTCTTTTGTTTGTTTGGCAACTTCTATTGCATTTTCAGGACCAAAATGGCGTACACAAGCAGAAAGTAATCTACACTCTATTCCAGTTTTATTTTTTGCTTTTTCTACACCTTCAGCAATTGCATCAACCATTTCTTTATAGCTAAGTCCAATCATTTTACCATGGTCGGCAGAAATTATAAGCTCTGTATATATCACGCCTTCTGCAGCGCTACGCATAAGATAGTCATATGTTATATCTTTGTAGTCTTCAGCTGATTGCAAAAGAGAAGTTACAACATCATAACTATGCAAAAACCCACGCAAAGCACTAGCCGCTGTGCTGTCATCTTCCCAAAAATAAGTAGTTTTATCATCATTGAAGATATTAGCAGGCAATTCTTTACCATATTTTTTTGCAAGCTCTTTTGCCTTATCAGGGGTGATTGTTCCTTCTAAATGTACGTGCAATTCTGCTTTTGGGAGATTATTTAACATGTTAAACATTATAAATCATTTGTAGTTACCAACCAAATACGAGGATAAAGATAATAATAGCCAAGGTCAATATTGTTTGAATAAGTAAATCTTACCGTTTTAAAGGAGGGGAAGATTTATGCCCTTGAACTTTTATTTGTTTGGGGTGAAAAGCGGGCTTTATGGTTGCTTTTCCTTCCTTGACAAGACTGTTTTTTTGTAATGCTGAGTGAATGTTTTTAACCGCTTTTTGTAACTTAGGGTCGTTAGAGGTTAAACTATCTAAGCAATGAACTATATATTGAATATCACGCAAAACAACAGGCTCTTTAATATGGGGGATTGTAGAAATTAAATTTTCTGCTCCCATCTGTATATCCATAGCATCATGAAACTGTAAATATTGTGCATAAACATTCTTAGCAAGTAATCTTGAATCCGCTACAGTAACTGCGTGTTCTTTTGCTATTTTATCTGCCACATCTATAACTTCATGCAATGATAGGTCTGATAGAGCATCTTCTCTTGCAAGTCTTACAATTTCATCTAATGCAGGTGTAAAATTATATGTAGAATCAGCATGTCCCAACCTGTCTATTATTCTTTGGCTAATTAAAAATTCAACAGTTGGATTGTCTATACCATATTCTTGTATTAGTCTAATCATGGCGTAGCTTTCTGCCGTTGTTTCACCAAGACATATAAAGTCAAAATCTTTATTATTTCTAGAGTTGGTCATTCTATGTATCATAAATTTAAGCATTTCTTCAGTATTGTTCTGTTCAAAAAGAACGTGCCCTGTTTCATGGTAAAATGTATGTTTTTTTATTATATCTTTATCAAGCATATCTTTGTAAGAGGCTATATTAAATGAATTTATTAACTGAGTATCTCTATCCAATGTACGACTTTTATCTGATTGCAAAATTATGAGTGACGCATATTCATATTTTTTGGTAGGATCTCTTTTAGAAAGTAGTTCTATTTGGTCATAAAAAGTCATGCAAAAACTACCTTTTATATAGAGTGTGTTAATGTGCGCTTCATTAAAATAAAGAAATTTGGGAAGACAAGATTCTATCCCCAATTCTTCTGCCCTTTTAGGTGATGTGAATTTTTCTATCTTCTTTTCAAGTTCAGGATTTTCTCTTAAAAATTCCCCCATATTTTGATAAGTATCAGGATTGATAAAAAAAACTTTTTCATGAAATTCAGGAAATTCTTTGTAAAATTTTTCTATTTCTTGGGTATAAGAAAAATCTGTATTATTCATATTTTTGGTCCTTTACTATTTGTATGTGATGTAAATTTTTTAGGTCCTAGATTGATTGTTTTAGGTTTTTTAGCTTGTAATTTACGCGCCTGCCACGCTGGCTTTAGGCGAGCCTGCCCATTTTTTATAAGTTCATTTTGCTTCAAAGCGGACCAAGCTTCCTTTACCCGTCTTTTAATTTCGGGATTAGCGGCTGTTGTTTGCTCTAAACAATTTAATACATATTGTATATCATGCAAAACAACAGGAGTTTTTATTTTTTTTATCCGATTGATGTCAAATTCATTTAATTTATGACCACCGTAAAGGCTAGAATAAATAGGGTGAGTATGTACAGATATTTCTTTTGAATGTTCAGCTGTTAGGCTATTTTCTTCGGCTATTTGACAGGCAAGTTGAGCTGATTCTTTTGAGGTTAAATTGTCTAGTTTTCCTACATTTGCATATTCAACCACTTTGTCTATTGAGGGTAGAAAATTATAAGCGCTGCTATCTTTTGTTATTCGACTTAAGGTTCTTCGGGCTATAATGAATTCTATGGTTGGATTTTTAACTCCATATTCTTGTATTAACTTAATTAGAGCGTAACTTTCAGCTGTAGCTTCACCTTCATATATATGTTCAGCATCTTGGCTATATCCGTCAAGAATATATTGGGCTGATTTTTCCTTCTTTATTTCGTTGTAAAGAGCATGCCCTATTTCATGATATAAGACATATTTATGTAATATTTCCATGTTGCAATCATCGTTAAAATCACTTTCTTGTAAGCAGTTTAAAAATTCTATATTGAAAAGAGGGGTTGTTTTTATTGGCATAATAAAATAAATGACTTCTATATCTTGTGCTTGTTTTTTATCTTTAGAAAAAGCAATCAGGTCAGCAAAATTTAAAATTGGACAACAAAAACCACCATCTTTATAATGTTTGTCAAGCTGTGAAGCTCCAGGGAATGTAGCCCAAATCACTCGCTTGTAATCCTCTATAGTAACACCACTATTTTTAATATGATCAAATCTTTGAAATTTTCTTTGTGTTGCTAAAAATTCTGGATTGGCATCTATGAAATCTTGAGTTGATTTATATTTATTAGGATCAACAATAAAAACCTTTCCTTTTAACTCTGGAAAGTCTTCATAGAATCTTTCTATTTCTTTTGCATAGGAAAAATCCAAGCTTTTATCATTTTTATCAGTCATAAAATCACCTAATTTACTATTGGAATAATGTAATTTACTATTGGAATAATGCTAGCAAAAGTACATTAACATAGTGTTAATACGCTATCAAATAAGTAATTAAATTACTGTTTTTTACTGGTTTTTCCAAAACCGCCACCACCCGCAGTTTTTATTTCTATCAAATCACCATTTTTTACTTGTGTTTGGGCAGTTGAGGGCATTTTTTCAATTTTGCCATTTGCTCTGATTATTGTAAAAGCACCAGCTTTGCCATCTTTCCCACCATTTAGACCAAATGGCAGTATTTTATAGTGATTAGCAAGCATAGATACAGTCATATTTTCTAAAAATTTAATTCGCCGAATAGTGCCATTTCCACCTGTATATTTTCCCATACCGCCTGAGTTTTTGCGAATTGAAAATTCTTCTAATATAACGGGAAAGCGTGTTTCTAATATTTCTGGGTCGGTTAGTCTGGAATTTGTCATATGAGTTTGAACTGCATCAGTACCTGAAAATCCATCTCCAGCTCCACTGCCTCCGCAGATGGTTTCGTAATATTGATATTTATCATTGCCAAAGGTAAAATTATTCATCGTGCCTTGGGCAGAGGCCATAATTTTTAAAGCGCCATAAAGAGTATCTGTTATAACCTGTGATGTTTCAACATTACCCGCAACAACAGCTGCAGGTGGGGTAGGATTTAACATTGAGCCTTTTGGAACTATTAGTTTTATTGGTTTTAAACAGCCCTCATTCATTGGAATATCATCATCAACTAAGCTTCTAAACACATATAAAACGGCGGCTCTACAAACAGAAAGCGGGGCATTAAAATTTGAATTGTTAAGTTGTGCATTCGTATCTGTGAAGTTAATTTCTACGCATCTATTTATTTTATCTATTTTGATAGTTACCTTAATTTTTGCACCATTGTCCATTTCTGATACAAAGCTAGCATCTTGAATTTTTAAGTCAGCAATTGCCCGTCTTACATGTTCTTCAGCATTTTTTTGTATATGTTGCATATATGCTTTTACTTTTTTTAACCCAAAATGTTGGGTCATTTTGTTTAGCTCATCTACTCCTTTTGTATTAGCAGCGATTTGGGCTTTTAGGTCTTTTATATTTTGCTCAATATTTCTAGCTGGATATTTGTTATTTTTGAGTAATTTTTTTATGTATTTTTCTTGAAAAATACCATTTTTTACAATTTGTATATTTTTCAACATTACTCCTTCTTCAGCAATATTGGTGCTAAATGCGGGCATAGAGCCTGGAGTTATTCCTCCAATATCGGCGTGATGGCCACGAGTGGCTACATAAAAATCTGGTATTTTATTATTTTTGATAAAAACAGGAGTAATTACAGTTATATCTGGGAGATGCGTGCCACCATGATAAGGGTCGTTTAGCATGTAAACATCGCCAATTTGCATTTTATTTTTTCTATTGTTAATTATTTCTTTGACGCTGTCGCCCATAGAGCCTAAATGTACAGGCATATGTGGGGCGTTGGCAACAAGCCCTCCATTTTCATCAAAAACAGCACATGAAAAATCCAGTCTTTCCTTAATATTAACCGAATAGGCGGTGTTTTCTAAAATAGAACCCATCTGTTCGGCAACAGACATAAATAGGTTATTAAATATTTCAAGTGTAACTGGGTCGGCTTTATTTAAATCTTCTTTTATATTGGTATTTTTTTTATTTTGCTTGCTTTTGGTAATAACTATATTACCAATAGAGTCAATTTTTGCTTGCCAGTTAGGTTCAATTATCGTTGTGCCAGTGCTATCCAATATTATTGCGGGACCAGATATTTCTTTGTCAACTAATAGATATTCACGCTTGTAAATGGGAGTTTTTCTATATTTTCCTGCCATATAGACATCTACTATTGTTATTTTTTGTTCGGTATCTGTTGGCTCTAAGAGATTTATATTTGTTATAGTCTTTTCAAAATTTATTGTTTCAACTGCGATTGTTTCAATTATTAAATCAGCCCCCAACATTAAAAAACCATAGCGCTTTTTGTATTTATTTTCAAATTCTTGAATAATATCTTCTATATTACCAAATTTGACATTTTCTGCCCTATCTGTACCAGCATATTTTATATATAGTTGTTTTTTTGTTGTAATTTGACCTTTATTTATTTTTTGTCTTTCAAGCTCATTTAAATTCTTTTCTTCTAGTTTTTTTATTATATTTTTTGCTTTTATTAGTGATTTTTTACTTAATTTTTCTTCAAAACTTTGCTCGCTTGTCGCGGTGATGGGGGCAAGCCCCATACCATAGGCAGATAAAACCCCCGCAAAGGGATGAATTAAAATAGTTTTTATTCCTAAATTATCAGCAACAAGACAGGCATGTTGTCCACCAGCGCCACCAAAACAACTAAGTGTATATTCGCTTATATCATACCCACGTTGAATAGAGATTTTTTTAATTGCATCTGCCATTGTAAGGACGGCTATATCTAAGAATCCAGCGGCTATTTCTTCTTCTGTTCTGCCGTCATTTATTTCTTTTTTTAATTTGTTAAATTTTGTTTTTACAATATCAATATCTAGCGGAAGATTTGCGGATTTACCAAAAATTTTGGGGAAAAATTCAGCCCTTAGCTTACCAAGCATAACATTGCAATCTGTAACTGTAAGTGGTCCACCTCGCCGATAGGCTGCAGGTCCTGGATTTGCGCCTGCTGATTTAGGGCCTACTCTGTATCTCATACCATCAAAAAAGCAAATAGAGCCACCACCAGCAGCAACTGTATGAATATCCATCATAGGGGCGCGTATTCTTGCGCCCGCAATGATTGTTTCTAGGCTTTTTTCGTAGCTGCCTGCAAAATGGGCAACATCTGTTGAAGTTCCCCCCATATCAAAGCCAATAATTTTGTTAAAACCAGCTTGTTTTGCGCTCTCAGCCGCCCCTACTATACCACCTGCAGGCCCAGACAAAATGCAATCTTTTCCTGCAAAGAGTTTTGCGTCTGTTAGCCCTCCAGAAGAACGCATAAACATTAGCTTAGTTTCATCAAGTTTTGAGGATATTTGACTTATGTATCTTTTTAATATTGGGGATAGGTAGGCATCAACTATTGTTGTATCAGCGCGAGCAACAAATTTAATTAAAGGGGCTGTTTTATGGCTTACAGATATTTGGCTAAAACCTATATCTTTGGCAATTTGGGCGGCAATTTTTTCGTGTTTTGTAAATTTATATCCATGCATGAAAATAATTGCGCAACATCTGTAGCCTTTTTGATAGTAATTTTTTAAATCTTTTTTTAATTTTTTTTCGTTAATTTCAATTAACTCTGCGCCATTTGCGCTGTATCTTTCTTCTACTTCTAAGACATCGCTATATAACATTTGGGGAAGTTCAATTTTTCTGGCAAATATTTTAGGGCGGGCTTGATAGCCGATTTTAACTTGGTCTTTGAAGCCTTTTGTTGTGATTAAAAGAGTTTTTTCCCCCTCATGTTCTAAAAGTGCATTAGTACCAATTGTTGTTCCCATTTTTACATGTTCAATTATCTTTGTTTTTATATTACCTCCCATAAAATCAGCAATTGCCTTTAATGCAGCGTCTTCATAACATTCAGGATTTTCAGATAACAGTTTTTTACTGTGAAATCTACCATCAGGGGACTGAGCAACTATATCAGTAAAAGTACCGCCCCTGTCTATCCAGAATTTCCATTTATTTTTTACTGTCATGCGTTTATTATTCTAGCGATAATTCTTGCTTTTCAACTGGATAGTAACCGATAGGCTCTGCTGGGTAATCATAGGCCGCGGATTTTTCTGGTAACGGTTCTAAAATAGGGGGCATTTCTCCACGCATTCTAACATAGCTAACAACATTTTCTACCCCTTTTAATTTGCGAGCATGTTCTAAGACACGGTTTAGCTCCTCACTATTTTGCGCAACCCCCATTAAGTAAATTGTTTTATCAACCGTATCAATAGAGTAATTGATTGATTGTATATCACGGTCAAATATAAGCTTTGTTTTTAAAGCACCAGTAATTACACTGTCTTTGGCAAAACCAATTATACCCGTGTCTTTATCAACATTTATTTCATTGATGACTTCTCTGACCCCATCTACTTGCCAAACTAGCCTAATTGCATCTACCCGTATATCTGGATTTGGTACAGTGCCAGTTACCAACACTCTACCTTCTTTGACAGTCATATCCAATTTTCTATACATATCAATGCTACGCTTAAACCACAAATTATGTATTTGCATTCTAATTTTTGCGTCTTCTACAGATGCTTTTATTCCTCCCTCACGGGCAGCTGCCACCCCAATTGCTGTACCACCGCTAAGCGCTAAACTAGTTGGCGTACAACCAGAGCTTAAAATTATAAAAATAGCAATAAAAGAAAATTTTAAGGCAGTACTTAGTTTTTTTATATTCGCTGTTGGCATGTTTAGATTGCTCCAGATTTAGTAATACTAAATTATAGTGATAATTATTAGATATGCTATATAGAAAATATACAAGAAATGCATATTTATGCGTTTATTATAAACTAAAACTAAGCCATTTGCCAAGCATTCTTATACCATATGGGTTTTTTTAATAAAGATGTAACTAAAAAAACATCAAAGCGACAATTTACAATATTGTATTTTGTCTGAGCCAGCCAGATTTTTGCAGTATTTTCAATTCTTTTCATGGATTTAGAGGAAATAGCATCAGCTGCAGTTTTTATATCTGCTCTGGCCTTGACTTCAATAAAAATAACCATTTCATTTTTTTGAGCAATTATATCTATTTCGCCTAATTTTGTTTTATATCTATGAGCAAGTATTTTATATCCCTTTAAAAATAAATACAAAATACAAAGATATTCTGCCCATATACCTTTTTTATAGCTTGATATATTCATAGCTAAAATCAGTCCTTTAAATTTTTAAAATATTGTAGGCGATTGTAAACTTCTCTTTTAGATGCCCCTGTATCATTGGCGATTTTTGTAGTTATTTCTTTTGCTTTTCCACCTTTTTTTAAGGCATCTTGAATTATTAAATCCAAATCATCGTCAGATATTTTAATATTTTTATCATTTGGAGGGGCAATTACAATTGTTATTTCTCCTTTTATTTTGCCTTTTTTTTCATAAATTTCAATTAGCTCACTAATTTTTGCTCTATTTACTTCTTCAAATTTTTTAGTCATTTCTCTGGCAATGACAGCTTTTCTGTTACCTAAAACTTCAAGCATATCTTTGAGAACATTAACTAATCTATGGTTGCTTTCATAAAAAACAAGGGTTGCTGGAATTTTTGCTAAAATACTCAGCTCATCTTTTCTGGCTTTTGTTTTTGCGGGCAGAAAACCATTAAATAAAAATCTATTTACAGGTAGCCCAGATAAAGTAATAGCAGTAATAGAAGCACAAGCCCCTGGTATTGAAAAAACTGGTATTTTGCTATTTATACATGCTTTGGCTATGCGATAGCCAGGGTCAGACATAAGAGGAGTGCCAGCGTCAGATACTAAAGCTATAACTTTATTTCCCTCATTTAGTAATTTTAAAAGTTTTTCAGTGACTGGTTTTTCATTATGTTCGTGATATGAAATAAGTTTTGCTTTTATACCATATGCTTTTTTTAACTTTGCCGTTATGCGTGTGTCTTCACAAGCAATTAAATCTGCGTTTAGCAATATATTTAAAGCTCTAATAGTTATATCTTGCAAATTACCAATTGGGGTGGCAACAAGATACAGCCCTGCATTTGGACGTTCTTGAATATTTTGTTTGAAAAATGGTAAATTGTCAGTCATATTAGAGCTACCTTTAAGCAAAATTTAATTTCAAGAGTTTAAAAATTATGAGAAATAATAACATAGGTCAAGCATTCAAACATATATCATTTATTATTATTTTTGCTTTTTTATTTGTTGGCTGCACATCTGCACCATACGATAGGGCTTGGGTGGATTCGTATTCTAAGGATAAATATGCTCAACAACAAAAGCCAACTATCAATTGGAGCACTCAAAAAAAACGCAAAAGCTTGCAGATATATTACGATACCGCACAAGAGGATATAAATAAACAGCAATATAATTTTGCAAATCAACAAGGAAATAACCATAGCAGTTACGACAATAATGTTTCAGTTATTGAATATGACTATATTGAAGATGCTCCACAAAATAAAATAGCAAATAAAGAAATTATTGTAGCGCTTTTATTGCCGATGAGTGGAAAATATTCTCATATAGGCAAATCTATGATGAACGCGGCGCAAATGGCGCTATTTGATTTAGATGGTAGCGCATTTAAACTAATCCCAAAAGATACAAAAGGCACAGAGGCAGGAGCAAGGCAAGCAGCAATTGAAGCCGTGCAAGCAGGGGCTGATTTAATTTTAGGACCAGTTTTTTCAAAAAATGCACATGTGGTAAAATTGGCAACTAAATATAGTAATATACCTATAATTACCTATACTACTGATTGGACTGTTGCTGGGGGCAACGCTTATGTAATGGGATTTTTACCATTTTCACAAGTAATACGTGTGGTTAACTATGCCAGCGATAACGGCTATGGTCGGATTGGTTTTTTAGGGCCTAGCAATAATTATAGCGATATAGTTTTAAGGACTTTACGTTATAGTCTAAAAAAGCAAAATAAATATCTTGTCAAAGATAGGCATTTTTCTGCAGGACAGCCAGATTTACATGTGATAGTACAAGATTTTATTGGGGTGGAAATACCAGATGAAACAGAGCCAGCCGATGGTATTAAACCTAAGGTAAATATTAAAGATGATGTGGTTTTGCCTTTTGATGCTGTAATGTTGCCAGTTGGGGGGCAGACACTTAAATCGCTGACCAATATGTTTACCTATTACAATGTTGATGCCAAAAGAGTGAAATTTTTGGGAACGGGGCTTTGGGACGATGAAAGCTTAACACATGAGGTGAGCTTATATGGTGGTTGGTTTGCCGCGCCTGACCCTAATTTAAGAGCTGATTTTAATCAGAGATACCAAGAAAATTTTGGCGAAAAACCAGAAAGGCTAGCATCACTTGCTTATGATTCTGCAGCTTTGGCGATTGTGCTTGCAAAAACTTATGGTGGAGTTGGTGAGCCATACTCTAAAGAAAGATTGGTAACTCAACAAGGATATGCTGGAATTGATGGTATATTTAGGTTTAGACCAGATAATTTAGTTGAAAGAGGACTTGCCGTTTTAGAGATAACTCCAAGAGGTATAAAAGTAATAGACCCAGCACCAGATGCTTTTTTTATCGTGAATAATTAAAAAAATTAGCTACATAAAATAAATAACTATCTATAAAATTGCATTTTCAATTTTTAAAAGTTTTTTCTTCGTCGCTAGCCCGCCACCATATCCACCAAGCCTACCATTTGATTCTACTACTCTGTGGCATGGGATTATAAGTCCAATTGCATTAGCCCCATTAGCTGCCGCAACAGCGCGTACTGCTTTTGCATTATTTATATTTTTTGCCAAATCTAGATATGATATTGTTCTGCCATACTCTATCTTCATAAGCTCTTGCCATACTTGCTTTTGAAAATCACTGCCAACCATCAAAATTGGAATTTCAAATTTTTGTCTTTTAGATGCTAAATATTCATCAATTTGTTTTCTTGTTTCCTTTAAAATATCATCATTTTTTTCTATAAAATCTGCTGTGAGTTTGCGCTTGATTCTATTGTCAACTATATTTCTCATTTTCCGATAGCGAAAATCAAGCAAACAAAGCTTATGTTCAAAAGAACCAAGAATCATCTCCCCAATTTTTGTTTTATAATATTGGATATTGATAATGCCCATAATTTATTGAAAAGATTGCCTTGGTTGATGTGGTGCCGGCGGAGAGATTTGAACTCCCGACCTTCGGTTTACAAAACCGCTGCACTACCACTGTGCTACGCCGGCAAAATACCCAGATTGGATAGAAAAATATTTTCTACCTCTAAGAACGAAGACGACAATAAGCATTTTTTTTATATTTTGCAATATTTTTTTTATATTAAAAAAAATTTTTGAAAATTTGTATTTTTTATCATTCTAATTTAGACTAATATAGGGTGGTTTTAGTTAATGTTTAACCAAGATTTTTTGTTTTTTCCAGAATAATTCGGGAAGTTGTATGTCGCAGCAAAAAGGACCAAATGATGATTTAATATTGGGCGCATTGATTTTATTCGTCGTGGGCGGACTTGTTTGGCTTATTTGGTACAGTTTTGATACAGAGCTTAAAAATATACTCCGCTATATAAAACTAATGCAGTTAAAAGCCATGATTGCAGTTTATGGGGGTGATTATATAGTTGAAATCCCCAAATATGGCCCACAAAAATTGGTGGATTGGGAAAAGTTTTTTGAAAAAGCCAATCCAGATGATTTGGGTGGACGTGAATTTGGTGCAATTACCATGATAATCATGTCTAAATTAAAATATATTTTTGGCGCTATCATGGCTTTATTTGCAATTTGGGCTTTGTTTAAAGGACCTGGAACAAAATATAAAAGACGTATGGGGCTAGAGGGGATTTTGGCAGAACATGCTCGTAATTTTCCAGTCATTGCTCCATTTGTTAAATTTAATCCGTCAAAAATGCCAGTGAGAGCACCGGGTGATCCTGTTCCTAACAAACTTCCTTTATTTGCAGAAGCACTAGGACCTGAAGAATGGGTTGCATATCACAATATTAGATATAAGAATAAAAAATTAGACTATGACGCAACTTACAGGGCTTTGACAAAACAGTTGGGCAAAAGATGGCGTGGACCTGAAAATCTCCCCATACATGCCAGAGGTATATATGCAGCATGTGCATTGAAACATGTTCGCAAAAGAAAAGAAAGTGATAGGTTGTTAAATGAGCTTTCACTTTCTTGGTCAAATAAGGGAGGCTTGAAAATTTCCTCACAATTGAGGAGAAAAATAAATAAAATTGTAAAAAATCCTAAAATAGGTGGCTCACTTACAAAATATGTTAATAAACATGCTTTTGAAACAACGGCTTTGCTAAGAGCTTTGCAAAGGGCGCGCTCAGAGGGTGGAGTTTTATCGCCCTCACAATTTGTATGGTTGCGTGGGCATGATAGAGCGCTTTGGTACCCCTTAAATAATTTGGGAAGAAAATCTTATCATGCAGAAGCTATGGGAGCATTGACACATTATACTTATGAACTAATTGCAGGGCAAAAAATACCATCTCCTAAATTTGATGATTCTATAAAAGGTCTGGAAGATTTTCTTGGCAGCAAATTTGGGCGTCCAATTCCTAAAAAAATTAAAGGAAAATAAAATATTTAAATAAAAAATATTAAGAAATTTTAATTATAATAGTTTAGATTAAGAAATTAAATTGGCTTTAATTAGCAAAGGAGAAAAATAAAAATGGTACAAAAAACAACAGCAAAGGTAATAGACAGCGGGCTTGTTATAAATTTCCAAACAACAAATCCAAAATCAATTTGGCGCTGTTCGATGGATAAACTTAACTTTGCTGTTTTTTCTATTAAGGAAAAAAATAAAAAACAAACTATGTTTTTAACAATAGATGGAAAAGAAGAAAAAGTAGCTGTATTTGACAATAAAGAAGATGCAGAACAAGCAATTGAGGCAGTAACAAAGGCTATGATGACTTCAACTAGAGCTACAAAGAAAACATCATGGCTAAAACGTATATTGGCTATTTTAATAATATTGTTTTTTATATATATAGTATTTTTTAAGATACTTCCTGCAATTATTATTACTTCAGTTAATAACAAGACGGCAGATGCTAAGAATAGTAGTTTAGTAACAAAACAACAATCCGCATCTAAAACAATAGAGAAAAAAATAAAAACTGGTGTTCCTATATCTGCAGATGAGCTATTTGGTAATTAAAGTTAAGTAAATAATGGCAACAATTAAAGCAAAATACCAAAGAAAAAGAGAGGATATCTTAAGAGATGCCAGACCTCTTTCTGTTCGTGTTGCAGAATGGCTGCGTGAGCCTCTTAATGCTACAATGGTAATGGGGACGCCTGCTGCTATTATTTTACTAGACAACACAGCTGCACTATTTGCTGATATTATCTTTTTAATAATATTTATATATTTTATTTGGTTATTTACACAAAAAACAATTTTGCCTTTTAAACTGCCAAGAACAGCCCAAACAAAAGATATGCATCAATTGCAACCAAATGGCAAATATGGGCTATCTGATGGTATATTATATATTGGCAATGAGCATGATACAGGTGAAGAAATATGGTTTACTAATTCAGATGCAAGAACCCATATTTTATATTTAGGAACAACAGGCGCTGGTAAAACAGAGGGTCTAAAGGCTCTTTCAACTAATGCACTTTGTTGGGGTAGTGGCTTTATTTATATTGATGGTAAAGCAGATACTGATTTATGGAGTGCTATGTCGGCAATGGCTAGGCGTTTTGGGCGTGATGATGATTTACTTGTTATGAATTATATGACCGGTGGTAGTGCTGATGATACAGTTGTTGCCTCTAATACATTAAACCCATTTTCTAGTGGTTCTGCGTCTTACCTAACTAATATGTTGGTTAGTCTTATGCCCGATGCAGAAGGCGATAATGCCATGTGGAAAGAACGTGCGGTGGCGCTTGCAAGTTCTTTGATGCCTTGTCTTGTTTGGAAAAGGGAAAATTTAAATATACCTTTGAATGTTAGTGTCATTCGTAAACATTTAGAATTTAGTGAGGTAATTAAGCTATCACGAGATGAGGCTGTTCCAGAAAGCTTAAGATTGGGGCTATATGCTTATTTAAATGAACTGCCTGGATATGTTGAAGATGCTTTTGATGATGAGGGACATGAAAAACCTATGCCACCAGATGCGCCTATGGTTGATACTTCTGTGCCAAGACAGCAACATGGCTATTTGTCAATGCAATTTACTCGTTCTTTACAATCTTTAGGCGATGATTATGCCTATATTTTTGATACACAAGCTGCAGATGTTGATATGATGGATGTTGTTTTACAGCGACGGATTTTAATTACTCTTATTCCTGCTTTGGAAAAATCAAGTGATGAAACTGCTAATTTGGGTAAAATTATTGCCTCTACCCTTAAGGGTATGATGGGTTCAACATTAGGAAGTGCGGTTGAAGGACATAAGGAAACAACAATAGAAAATAAACCAACACGTTCAGAAACACCTTTTATGGCGATATTTGATGAGGTTGGTTATTATGCAGCACAGGGTATGGCAGTTATGGCAGCGCAGGCGCGTAGTTTGGGTTTTTGTCTTGTGTATGCAGCACAAGATTTGCCTGCAATGGAAAAACGTGTTAAGGAGGAGGCACGTTCTATTACTGCTAACTGTAATATAAAATTATTTGGCAAACTTGAAGACCCCACCCAAACAAAAGACTTTTTTGAAAAAACAGTTGGACAAGCATTAGTTACAGAAGTTGGCTCTTTTACAAGAGAGGCTGGCTCTCTTTCTGGTTCATATTTGGATACTTACCAAGCAAATGTACAGGCGCGCGCCCGTGTTGATTACGATGATTTAAGAGGTTTTAAAGAAGGTAGAGCCATCGTCGCATTTGGTGAAAGAGTGGCAGAAGTACAAATTTATTATGCCAATCCTGGATTTGCAAAAGCTATGCGGGTGCAACGCTTTTTACCTATCCCCCCACCAGGTGAGGAAGCCCTAAAATCTATGAAGCAAGTTAATGCTATTTTAAAGCGCCTGCGTAGTAAAAAGTGGGATCCTGCCTCTGTGCAACCAGTAACCGATACTTATGAAGATATAAAGGCAATCGCAGATGGCTTTAAGCTAGGGAAAGAAAATAAGCAAGATGTAATTACGAGCGCAACTATGGCTATTACCTCTTTGGCAGAATATCAAAATATAATTACTTTAGATACAATTAAGGCAGAAAAAGCAGATAGAGAAGAAAATGTTAAAATTGCTGAAGAAATATCAGATATGACAGATGATAAAGCCCCAATATCATGGCTGGATATTATTGGTGGTGGAGATGGTAATGATGATGCAGAGCAAGAATTAGTAGAAGAAAAAGCAGAAAAACTAAGTGATGAAACAAAATTAGAAATAGATAAAAGCAAGCCTCCACCAGTGGTAGAGCCTGAGCAAGAAGAAATGCTAAAAGTAGAAATTCCTCCAACAACTAATGAAGAAAAAACAGCAGTAGGTGGCGCATCTGATTTACTTGATGTTGAAAAGCCGAAAACTGATGCTCCACTTAGTTGGGCGGATATAGTTGGAGCTGATATGCCTAGCGGTGAAACACAAAATAATCTTGAGGAAAATAATGTAAATGCTAACAAAGAAGTTGAAAATCAGCCAAGTGATGAGCAAACATTGACATGGGACGATATTTTAGGTGATGATAATGCCTTGGATAGTAAAACTAATAAACTAGATAAAGAGCCTATTGAAACAAGTGAACAAAATATTAAAGAGGCAAGTGGAATTGTAAAAATTAGGGAAATAAAAGATGAAAATACGCCTCTATCATGGGAAGATATAATTGGTGCAGATAGTGATGAAAATAAATAAAATTTTCTTTGCCGTTTACTATTTATAAAATAGTTATTTCTATGCTAAAAATATTACTAAGATTTTTATTAAACGACTCGGCTTTATTTAACTTATGAAGGAGAACAGCCATGAATTTAACAGTTAAAGGCAAACAAATTGATGTTGGGGATTCTTTGCGTCAACATGTAGAAGATAATTTGGTAGAAACAGCGGAAAAATATTTTCCTTCTCCAATAGAGGCAACGGTTGTTTTTTCTAAAGAGGCTGGGCATTTATTTAAGGCTGATATTTCTATTCATTTAGGTAAGGGAATTCTTCTACAGGCTGGATATACAACTGAAGACCCATATCCCGCTTTTGATACCGCGCTTGATAGAATAGCTAAACGCATGCGTCGTTATAAAGATAAAATTCGCAATCACCACAAAGAGCTCCCAGAAGTTGCCAATATGGAGGCAGGGGCTTATACATTAAAAGGTGCTGATAGTGAAGAAGATGAAATGTTGGGAGATGAACCCGCAATTATAGCGGAGCTATCAACTACAATTCAAATTATGAGTGTTAGCGATGCGGTTATGCGTTTAGAGCTTGCCGATTTGCCGGCTATGTTATTTCGCAATCCAAAAGATGGGCAAATAAATATGGTATATAAAAGAAATGATGGCAATATAGGTTGGGTTGCGCCTAAAAAATAATTACAGCTATTTATTTTAATGTAGTTTTATAAGCAAGATAAGTAATAGTAAAATTACTATCCAAAAGACAATATACCATATCATTGCTTTTTTGGCCTTTTTCTTTTCGTACCAAGTTCGGGGGCTGACCGATTGTGATAAAAAGACCAGTTTTGCTGATAGATTTACGCAAACAACATTAACAGCAAGTAACAGCAATGCACCAAATGCTTCATAAGAATAATCAGCCCCCAACATTATCCCAAAGGTAACAGCAGGAGGCAAAATGGCCACAGCAACCATAACCCCAACCAATACTCCAGATATTCCAGTAGTAAGGGAAACAACGCCCGCTGCTCCTGATACTAAAGCAAGTATTATGCTATCAATCCCAACATAACTACGCAGTAATATTTCATTGCTATTTAATAATTCTTCACTTGGCCAATATATACCCAATATATATGAAAATAAAAATGTTATTAAAAAACCAACAGCGTTAGTTCTAAGCGCTCTGAACATAAGTTCGCTATCACCAAGAGCAGCTGCAAGCGCAAGCGCAAGATTAGGTGCAAGCATGGGCGCAATTACCATAGCCCCAATTATAACAGCAACATTACTAGTCAAAAGCCCAATAGATGCCACTATTGTGGAAAATATAACAAGTAATATAAAGCTTTTATTTATATCAGCTCCTTTACTTATATTGTTGTAAAGTTCATCGCGGCTAATACCAGCAAAAATACTTTTGTAAAATGAAGGCTTTGCATTTTGTGGTTTGGGGAGCACTGCCTCAACAGGCAATATAACCATTCTAGCTTTATTATTTTTATCCAATCCTATATATTCATTTCTTTCATCAATTCCCATAAATTTATGTAACTTATCTGTGATATGCTGTAGATAATTGGTGCCGACTAAAATTGAATAAGCTTTTTGATTTTTTGTATCTTCTAATTGCCAGTTATCTAATATTAAAGGGTCTTTTAAAATCTCTTGAAATTCTTCTTGTTTTTCTAGGGGGAAATGTATTTGTATCAATCTATATGGCATATGGCTATTTATTTTGTCAGTGACCTCTGGTTCAACAATATATTATATTGACAAAAAAGATAGTTGTAAATGGTGCTGTTGGGGAGGATTGAACTCCCGACCTCACCCTTACCAAGGGTGCGCTCTACCACTGAGCTACAACAGCAGTTAAAAATACACATACATATATAATCTGTGCTTGACCTAAATTCAAGAGGAATTTATCCTAAAAAACATGTCTGATAAACAAAAGTTGAAAAAAATAAAACAACAAAAACGTGAAGAGGCTCTAAGAGCTAATTTACAACGCCGAAAAAAAATAAATAAAAAACAAAAAACAAATAATAACAAAATAAAGGAACAATAAAAAATGCCAATAATGCCCGATACATGGATAAGAAAACAAGCACTAGAAAATAACATGATAAGCCCTTTTTCAGAAAAACTTAAAAAAGATGGAGTGATATCTTATGGGCTTTCTTCTTACGGGTATGATTGTCGGCTGTCAGATGAATTTATGATTTTTACCAATGTCGACAATGCCATTGTTGACCCAAAAGGATTTAATCCTGATAGTTTTGTTGAAAGAAAAACTGATATTTGCACTATCCCGCCTAATAGCTTTGTTTTATGTCGGACTGTTGAAACTTTTAAAGTGCCGCGTGATGTGCTAGTTGTCTGTCTTGGTAAAAGTACTTACGCTAGATGTGGTTTAATTGTAAATGTTACTCCGCTAGAGCCAGAGTGGGAAGGGCAAGTAACGCTGGAAATATCAAATACAACTCCACTTCCTGCCAAAGTTTATGCCAATGAAGGAATAGCACAATTTTTATTCTTTAAAGGTGATAGCCCTTGTGAGACCTCTTATGCTGATAGAAGCGGTAAATATATGGGGCAAGCAGGCGTTACTCTACCAAAATTGTAAAATTACACAATTGCTTTACATAGCTTGCGGTATGTGATACGTCTTTCTTGAAGTTAAACAAGGAGGGATATGAAACATGAAAAAAACAACAAAGCTTACCGCTGCATTTGCTGGAGCTGTTGCTATATTAGGGGCGCAAGGTTGTACAAATGCTCAAATAGGTAAACTTAAAAAATTATGGTGACCCAGCTGAGATTACTTGCTATTCTGGAACAAAACTTACTTATTATGGTATTTCAACAGGAAAAATTGAAAGTGAAAAAAGCTCTGATGGCTATTATTTGAATGACATTCTATCTGGTGGTAGTGCGGAGGCTAGTGGCAATTGCACAATTATTTATAATCCAACTAAAGTTAACACAACATTATACGCTGAATATAAGCAAAATCGCGATGAGATTGTTGAACAAAGTATAATTGATAAAGCTAATATGCGGCTAAGTGGTGAAGTTACAAACATACAGTTAGCGCCCAAAACATTAGGAAGAAACTAATTTTATAGCTCGGTAAAATAAATTTATCGATATTGCCTGTAAATGATTTGCTTTGAATACGGCTACTGGATATAAGGTTAGTGTTTGTACGCGTGTGCAAGATATTTTTGCCTAGTAACTTATAGCTGTCATTAAGTTATTTATGTTGTTGGTTTAAACAACTCATTTTAATAATAGGTTGTGCTACATCATGTAAAATTATGCTTGGATAAAGGCAGCATCAGGAGTTTTTAACTATCATAAATAGTGAAATGCCTCACAAAAACTAGATACTTTGCTGTGAGAAATAGTAATCTATTTAAGAAATTTTATCCTAACTTTTTACAATAAATTCTATAAATGCATTCTAAAAAAATTTAATTATCTTTAAATAACAATTATTTATAAAAAATGGCACGACTATTGCTTGTCTTTATTATCGTGGAAACAGCTTTTAGGGGTTTTATGTTAATATAGGTAGTCTTGCTAATGATTGAAACAGGAAATATTACTAACCAAATAATTACCAATATTGGTATTAACAGCGGTGCTGTTGCTTCTGTTCAAGGCACTGGCGATAATGGTAATTTAGGTAATTTTATTTCTTTAATTATTCAAAATATAAGGGGCAATTTACAAACTCCTGCTCAAAACAAGCCGATAAATAATCTAAATAATAATCAAAATTTAAAAGTAGAAATTGTAAATCAAATCCAAAATTCTGAAAAGCTACAAAAAGAATTACAAAATTTACTAAATATATCCCCAAATGAGTTAGAAAATTTATTAGAAAAATTTGTAAATAGCCCCAATATTTTGCCAAGTAACAGTGAGGGCAATATTCAAATAGCAGACATAGTAAATTTCTTGCAGCAATTAAGTGATAATAATAAAACAAAGGAAATAGCTAGTAATTTAGATGTTACTCAACAAAATAATACAAAAGCTGGTCTTGCATTGCAAGCCCAACTAATGGGGCAAAATATACAAAATGATGGCATTTTAACAGAGCTTACAAAAAATAATACTCAAAAAGCCATAAACGCAAATTTAAGTGGAGAGCGTAATCAAGTAAAAAATAATCTTAATCCCACGCCTGCTCCTAATTCCAATCTTAATTCTAATTTAGTAGAAAATAAGTTAGTAAATAATATAAATACAAACACAAATAATAATACAAACATAAATAATAATATAAATACAAATACAAATACAAATACAAATAACGTTACTGCTGAAAATAGTAAAATTTTATCATTTAATAATGATGATATTTTAAAGTCTTTTGTTTCTCAAAATACGGAAAAACAATCTAAAAATACAAATAATGGCGATTTAAATAATTTTAATATCACAACAAAGAATAATAAAAATGTGGTTGAACAAAATCAATCAATGCTCTTAAATAGCCAAAATAAAAATAGTAATAATGCAAATAACTCAACATTTAAAATAACAGCAGATAATAATGTAAATCTTACTAATTTTACTGATTCTTCACCTACAAGTAAGCTACAGGCTTTTACTGACAGTTTAAATTTACAAAATATAAACGCAAATAATTCTGATGCTGCTTTAGATATGCAGCTGGGAAAGCCAATTACAACTTCTAACTTTGCATCATATGCAACGGCAAAGGCTGGACAGACCTTTCAAACACAAGCCACTCAGCAAATTTATATGAATATACAAAAAAATGCTATGGCAAAAATAGAACAAATGACGCTGCAACTAGAGCCAGCCAAATTGGGTAAAATTGAAATAAATTTAAGATTTTCTAAAGATGGCGCAATGAAGGCGCATTTAGTTTTAGAGAAAAGAGAAACTATGGGAATGTTGCAACGTGATGCAAATGCTTTGCAAGAGGCTCTAAAAGAGGCAGGAATTGAGCTAGAGGATAATTCTCTTAGCTTTGATATGGCATCTGGGCAAGAGCATTTTGAAAAAACTAAAGAGCAACAACAAAAAACAGGCTCTGAATTTTCTTTGGAAATGCTACTAAATAATAATGATACAGCACAAATTACAACAAATGGCACACTTCTTGCTACTAATAATATTAACCATATAGGAAACGATAGAGTTAATATATTGATTTAACAAAGAGAGAAAAATTATGACAGCTACAAATAATATATCTACAAATCCCGCAACAAATACACAGCTTGCTAGTGTGAAGGACAGAGCAACACTTGCCAAAGATTTTGACCAATTTTTGACATTACTTACAACACAACTACAAAATCAAGACCCTCTATCACCACTAGATTCAAATGAATTTACTAATCAACTTGTTGCTTTTTCTGGGGTTGAACAACAAATAAAATCTAACCAAATGTTAGAAAAATTACTTAACCTATCTAGTATTAGCGCAACTAATATCGGGCTTGGATTTATTGGTCTTGACGTAGAATATAAAGGAAATAGCTTTGGTTTTGATGGTAGTAACTCTGTTAATTTTGCTTATAATTTGCCCAAAACTGCAACTAAAGTAAATATTACTATATTAGATGAACAAGGCAACGGCGTGTTTACAGCTGAGGGCGGCAAAAATTTTGGTCGCAATGATTTTTTATGGGACGGCACAGGAAGTGACGGTCAAATAGTTGACGCGGGTAAATATTCTATCCAAATAGGTGCAATTGATGATAGTGGGAGTCCGATTAACTCTATTACATCTCTCGTACCTGCTCGCGTAAATGGTATTGAAACAGATGGAAATGGTACAGTTAACCTTATACTTGCAAGTGGAGAGAAAGTACCAATGGCAGATGTGAGAAAAGCACAACAGCCTGCAAGTTAAACAAATAAAAAAGGAGAAAAATTATGAGTGTTTTTGGTTCATTATTCACAGCAGTATCAGGACTAGCTGCACAAAGTCAATCAATAGGCATGATTTCAAATAATATTGCCAATGTAAATACGGTCGGTTTTAAAAGAACTGATGCTGCTTTTTCAAGTTTGGTTACAAATTCTGGGCGCTCAACCGCTTTTACTCCAGGCTCGGTTAGAGCTTTACAAAATGCTAGGGTTGACCAACAGGGAATTTTACAACAAAGTAACTCAGCAACAGATATTGCGGTATCTGGTAATGGTTTTTTCGTTGTAAAACGTAATCTTGGGGGGCTGCAAGAAACTCTTTATACAAGAGCAGGTTCATTTTCTGAAGACCAAACAGGGGTTCTTAGAAATGCAGCAGGCTTTTTCTTGCAGGGCTGGCCACTGGACCAAGATGGTAATCTTCCTGCAAGCCAAGCAGATTTAAGTTCTTTAGTGCCAGTTGACGTTGCGTTTTTAGGTGGTCTAACACAACCAACAACAACAGCCTCTTTATCGCTTAATTTAGATGCAACGCAATTACAAACTGCCTATCCAGTTCCAGCTGGATTTTCACCTGACTTTACACGTGGACTTAGGGTTTATGATAGTTTGGGGCAAGGACAAGACTTAACCATTAACTTTAAAAAACATACAACGCCAACCGCAAATGTAACGGGTACAGTAGATTTGGGAGCAATTGTTGGGGATTTGGCAAATGACCCCAATATTGATGCGACCGATACATTTGATATAACCGTCGGTGCAGTAGGGCCGATTACAATTACTATTGATGGTGATTTGGGAAAATTATTAAATGACTTAAATTCAATTACAGACATAGCAGGCGATCCTGTTTTGCTTGCAGACGTTAATTCTTTAGGACAGTTACAAATAAAAGCTAGAAATTTGGGTGATAACTTAACACTTACAGATGGGGTGGGAACTCCATTAAATGATGGTTTAGGGCTAGCAGCTGCAATCGGTGTTACCACTCCTCCTGCAGCGCCAGCATTACTTGCAACTCCAAATGTTACTCCGAATACAGAAGGCTGGTGGCAGGTGGAAATATTATCACCGCTTGGAACAGTTTTAAATTCTGGCTCTATTAACTTCAATGGTGCTGGTAAATTAAATGCTGCTCCTGACGCTAATGGCAAAGTAAATGTTTCTCTTAACAACATAAATTTTGGTAATGGTTCAGACCTACAAGATATAGATTTGGATATTGGCTCATTTACACAATTTGCGGGTGAATATAATGTTATATTTTCACAACAAAATGGAGCAGAGCTTGGGCTTAGAACTGGGGTTAGTATAGATAGAGATGGTTTTGTATCTGCTCAGTTTAGTAATGGTCAAAGCACTAGAATCTATAAATTGCCCCTTGCTACATTTGCCAACCCTAATGGCTTAGAGGAGCTAACAGGCACAGTATTTCGTGAAACTGATAAAAGCGGTAACTTTAACTTAAGAGAACCAGGGCAGGGTGGCGCAGGACAAATAGAGGGTGGCGCGCTTGAAGGTGCTAATGTTGACCTTGCTGATGAGTTTTCTAAACTTATTATTACTCAAAGAACATATTCTGCAAATACAAAAGTAATTACCACAGCAGATGAAATGACAGCCGAGCTGTTAAGGTTAAGGTAATATAAAATAAAATAACCATAGCTGTATAGAATATACAAATTTTGGTAAAGTAAAATGCCCAGATTTTGAGAAACAAGTCGGGCATTTTTTTATTATTTTATAGCTAATTATAAAGATGTTTAGATATTTTTTATCTGTCCTCTAACTTATATAACAAATATTTGGTAGCGAGGGAGGGATTTGAACCCCCGACACATGGATTATGATTCCACTGCTCTAACCAACTGAGCTACCCCGCCATAATTTAAGGACATAAGTTTTAAAGAAATATATGCCCTATTTTTTTGAATTTGCCAAGTAAAAAATTAAAAATTTAACTATTATTTTTTAAAATAAATACTCTGATTGCGCTTGAAAGATTGCACCTGCCTGCATTTTCTTTATCTATTTTGGCAATTATAGAGCGAAGGGAACAGTTTTGTTCATCTGCTATTTTTTTCAGCTTCTCCCAAAAGGCAATCTCAAGCGTAACGCTTGTTGCGTGATTACCTATTTTGACTGATTTTTTTACAATATCGCATTCATTGATATTCATATTCATATATTTAACCTATCATTTAGGAGCAATCATTTCTTTAGGCTTTATATATTTGGCAAATTCTTCTTCAGTTAAAAGCCCAAGCGATATTGCTGCCTCTTTCAATGTTGTCCCTTCCTTGTGAGCTTTCTTGGCAATTTTGCTCGCATTATCATAGCCTATGTAAGGGTTAAGAGCTGTGACTAGCATTAAGCTTTGCTCCATAAGTTCTGATATTCTATCAATATTTGCCTCAATACCTACAATACAATTATCCGCAAAACTAACAGCAGAATCAGCTAGTAATCTAACAGATTGCAAGAAATTATAAATTATAACAGGCTTAAATACATTCAACTCAAAATGCCCATTACTGCCAGCAACGCTAATTGTTGTATGATTACCCATAACTTGGGTGGCGACCATAGTCATTGCTTCTGCTTGTGTAGGATTAACCTTGCCTGGCATAATTGAAGAACCTGGCTCATTTGCGGGCAGGCTTAGCTCCCCAATACCGCTTCTAGGACCTGAGCCAAGCAGTCTTATATCATTTGCAATCTTCATAAATGAGCAAGCAATGCTGTTCAAACTACCAGATGCACTAACCAAAGCATCATGAGTGGCAAGAGCTTCAAATTTATTTGGAGCAGTTACAAAGTCAAAACCAGTTATTTCTGATGTTTTTTCTGCAAATAATTTTGCAAAACCACGTTTAGAATTAAGCCCTGTGCCAAC
>JALTWL010000104.1 GCA_027047045.1 Micavibrio sp. | reverse complement strand
CCGTCCATATTGATGGTTGTGCCTAGTGGAATTATGAAATTTGCAATATCTTTTCTTATTTTTAATTTCTCGATAGCTATTTTTAAAGTGAGGGGCATGGTCGCAGCCGAGCTTGAAGATGAAAAAGCAAGTATTTGCGCATCTTTAATAGAAGATAAAAATTGAATAGGTGAAATTCTGCCAATTAAAGCAACCAGTATCATATAAAGCCCAAGGATAAATAAAAGCCCTAAAAGAACCGCGCCAACATAAGCCGCCATAGCGCTTAAAGTATCTGGCCCCGTCTTAATAGTTAAATTGCACAAAAAAGAAAATACTGCCAAAGGTGCAATTGCCATTGCCCAATCAACTATTTTCATTACTACATCTTGAATGGATTGTAAAATATCAACAAGTGGCTTTGCCTTGACCGCCCCAATAGATAAAAGCGCAATTCCCATTAAAATAGAGCCAATTACAATTTGCATCATACTTCTATCAATGACAGCCTTTGCAGGATTTGTCGGCAACAGTCCCGTTACCATTTCAGGCAGGCTAGGTCTTGTTTCTATTACTGGAATTTCTGTGATTTTTGATATATTTTCTTTTGTTGTAATCATGGTTCCTTCAGGCACAAAATTACCGGGTTTGATAATTGAGGCAACCAATATTCCAATTACAACTGCTATAATTGTTGTTGTGACGAAGTAAAATATTGCTCCTAGACCAGTAGTTTTAAGGCGACTTAGATTCTCACTTCCAACAACCGCAAGGCTAACAGAACTTACAACAAGCGGGATTACTATCATTTTAATTAAAGCCATAAATATTGCACCTGGAAGAGCAATCCAAGCAGCTATATCCTTTGTTAAAGCCTCATTAAATAAAGCAATCCCATGAGGCGACAAAATATAGCCAACAAGAACGCCACCAATAATTGCCACTAGCATTTTTTGCCACAATTTCATACAATAGTTACCTTATTTTACTTTTTTCTTTAAAGATTTTTTTAGATTGGGGGTAAGCTTTTGCCTTTTTGATTTTTTATATTTTATTTCTTTTACCGTTTTTTCAATTGCTAAAAATCTCTCTGGTGATGTTGGGTGAGTAGTCCTTATATATATA
>JALTWL010000103.1 GCA_027047045.1 Micavibrio sp. | reverse complement strand
GAAATCCTTGTTGAGCAGTATTGTGACAAATAGCTTATAATTGGAATGGTAAGATATATACATGTGATGAATGAAGAATGCTTGCAGAAGTTGGAGATGAGAGTTTTTATGTTACAGAAATTGATTTGAACAAAGATGCTAAACAAATTCGGTATGAAATAGTAACTTCTTGGATTACAAAAACTATGCTTCATGCTTCGATGATGGATTTTGTTCCATGATATGATACGAGTCCTATAACACATTATTGTTGATTGTGTCCAATTTATAGTTATACTAAGAGTGGGAATATTGTGAGTAAATATAGGAAAGAGGAGAGAGAAAGGATAGATGAGATGGTAGTGGAGGAGATGGTAGAGAGAGAAGTGTGTGGAAGTTGTTAGGAATTTTTTTATTTTGTAATATAATATTTTTATGAAAAAGAAAAAGAGGTTGAGAGGGATGATTGATAGTAAAATTAAAAATTGATATTTAGATAAAAGTAATAAAGTTAAGTTATATTATTTTTTTACATTATTTTTTATTTTTTCTACTTTTTCATTTATTTCGTATTGAATTAATCTTTCTGATTCTAAAACATATTCATGGTGATGATGATGGTGTAAAGTTAGTGCTACTTCATCACATACAAATCAGTTTAATTGTAGTTTTAATATAAATTGACATTTTAGTGGTAATGAGTTGAGTGTTTGTAGTCATACTAATAATCTAGGTATTACTCATTGAAGTCATGGTAGTCATGGTAGTCATGGTAGTCATGGTAGTCATGGTAGTTGATGATGGTGTTAAAGGATAGTGGAATTTTTATAAGTTTAATTTATTTAAATGATTGAGAATAAGAAATATATGTTAGTTATATTTTTTTTGATCTGTATTATAGTTGTTTTATTAGGTATAATATTTTTTTTATATAATAAAAGTTTTGAAAGAGAGAATATAAGTAATATAAAAAATGATGGTTATTTGGTGATTTCTTGAAATAATATTTTTAATGGTGAATTTACAAGTAATAATAATAAAATTATAGGTAATGATAATTTTAGAAATAATAAGGATGAAATATATAATATTGAAGAAATTATTAAAGAATTTGAAAGATTATATAA
>JALTWL010000102.1 GCA_027047045.1 Micavibrio sp. | reverse complement strand
GCTTGTTCTTCAGTAAAATGTTTGCGTTCTTTATGTTCTCCCTTTTTACCAGTATTAAAGCTCTCAACTGGACGGAAATAACCCATTACCCTAGTCCAAACTTTAGTTTTTTGCCCACATGTTGGACATTTTTCTTGCTCTCCATTTAAATAGCCATGCTCAGAGCAGACAGAAAAGACTGGAGTTACCGTAATATATGGGAGTTTATAATTGGTAATAACATTTTTAATTAGCCTTTTACAAGCCTCAGCAGAGCTTATTTTCTCACTCATATAAAGATGCAAAACTGTACCACCTGTATATTTACATTGTAAATCATCTTGCAGGTCTAATGCTTCAAACGGGTCGTCAGTATAATTTGCAGGTAGTTGAGAGGAATTTGTATAATATATATTCTCACCCGTTCCTGCCTGTATTATGTCTGGATATCTTCTTTTATCTTCCTTGGCAAGTCTATAAGTTGTGCCTTCAGCGGGGGTTGCCTCTAAATTATATAAATTACCAGTTTCTTCTTGATATTTTTGTAATTTGCCACGCATAAATTCTAATATCTCAAGTGCAAATTCCAAACCAAATTCATCAGCAATATTAAATTCATCATCGGTAAAATTGCGTATCATTTCATTCATGCCATTAACACCAATAGTACTAAAATGATTACGGAAAAATGGTAAATATCTATGAGTATATGGATATAGCCCTCTATCATACATTTGTTGAACAAATACCCGTTTTTTTTCAAGAGTTGATTTTGCAAGCTCCATCAATCTTGTCAGCTCACCCATCAAGGCTTCTTTATCCCCTTTGAAACGGTAACCCAGCCTTGCCATATTTATTGTTACAACACCGATAGAGCCCGTCATCTCAGCAGAGCCAAACAAACCTCCACCACGTTTTAATAGCTCTCTTAAGTCAAGCTGTAGGCGACAACACATACTTCTAACCGCACCTGGTTCATAGGCTTCTGGATTTTTAACTTTATTGCCATTTTTATCAATTATATATTGACTACCGATAAAATTTTGAAAATATGAAGAACCCATTTTAGCAGAATTTTCAAATATAGCATTTGCAATTTTGCTATCCCAGTCAAACTCCTCTGTAATATTTACAGTTGGAATTGGAAAAGTAAAAGGCTGCCCTTCACTATCTCCTTCAGTCATAACCTCATAATAGGCAAGATTTATCATCTCCATTTCTGGGGTAAAATGTCTATACATCATATCTTCAAGGCTTCTAATAGCAAAATCACGTCCTCTTGCTTTTTCCAATAATTCCTCGTCTTTTAGATTTTTAAACAAGTGCAAGTCTAAAGCTGTTGGAAAATTCATCTTTAAATCATCTGGAACAGTTATATCCAAAGTAATATTAGTAAATGGTGATTGTCCCCAACGGGCAGGCACGTTTAAATTATAAACAAATTGCCTAATTGCCTTTTTTACTTCCTTAAAATTCAATTTATCTTTGAATATATAAGGCGCTAGATATGTATCAAATGAGCTAAATGCTTGCGCGCCCGCCCATTCAGATTGCAAAATCCCTAAAAAATTAGCCATTTGTCCTAAGGCCTCACGAAAATGGCGTGGTGGACGCGAAGAAACACGGCCGCCAACACCATTAAAGCCCTCATTTAAAAGAGCACGCAAGCTCCAACCCGCACAATATCCAGTTAAACAATCCAAATCATGTATATGATAATCTGCTTCACGATGAGCTTTGCTTTCTTCTGCTGAATAGACACTATCCAACCAGTAATTTGCTATAACCTTGCCAGCAATATTATTTACAAGTCCAGCATTGCTATAACCAGTATTTGCATTTGCATTGATGCGCCAATCTTCCTTTGCAATATATTCCATTACAGTTTCAGAACAATTTATATCAGAACTATGAAGACCATAAGGTAAAGCTTCAATATTATTTGTTTCATTATTACCCATATTAGAACATATACTGTTTTGGCTGATGCTCATTTTGCGCTATCTCCTTTATTTTTGGATTTTTTCTTAGAATCATTTAAGAACAACGACATGTTGTGTCCGCATAGATATATTGACACTATATGTTGTTTTTGTGAATTGATTATAATCAATGTAAATTAAATATTTTTTACAACTAAAAAGTAATAATAAAGAATCATTGAAAATTAAAGTAGATATTATCTCAATAAATCAATAATCAATGGGACAGTCTTCAGTTTCATAACGATAACAAAAATGTCCCATGTCAGAGTCACAAAATTCACATAGGGCATGAGTATTATCTAAAATTATTTTATCTTGTTCAACCCTAACACCTTTTGAACGTAATTTTTTAAGAGCACGTGAAAAAGTTTCTGGTGTCATATTTAAGTGACTGGCTATCATAGATTTTTTAAATGGCAAAACAATAATATCGGAAAGACCGATACCTTGTTTTACTTGATCCATTCTAACTTTAAGCAAAAAATAGCCCACTCTTTCAGTTGGAGTTTTAGTAGAAATACTATCAACCTGTTGAATTATATTTTTATAATGATGAGTGCTTATTTGTAGTAGGTTACTAGCGAATTGATTATTGTGCATAATTTTTACCTTTACAAAATCTTTAGGTATCATCAAAAATTCTGCCGCTGATATGGTTTGAGCACTAATTGGAGAGTTTCCCTCCATAAAAATTGCCGATTCCATAAAAGTCTCACCCTGCTGCAACATTCTAATAGTTATTTCTTGTCCTTCACAATTACTACGAAATGTCCTTGCTGTACCCTTTAATAAAAAATAAATATATTCTGATTTATCACCCTGCTGTACTAAAATATAATTTTCCTTAAATTCTCTAACAACAGAATTATCTATTACATATTTGATTGCATTGTTATCCATATTTTCAAATAGAAAATGTGATGTAGATGGAGGTTTAATTGAAGTAATTGTACAAGGCTCTATATTGATTTTACTGGCTGCTATTATTTTATCCATTTATTTTATCTTTTTTTATTTTCCGTAAAAAACGCCGAATCTTGATTGTAATCAAGTTAAAGTTATATTATATATGCACATGAAAAAAAAATAATGCAAGCATTCTATTTATTTATTTGTTTTTTTTTAGTAATTTTACTATTTCCGTATTTTTATTTCGCTTTGCAATATCAATAGAATTAACTTGTCCATTTGAGCATTTTTTTGGATTTGCCCCTGCTTTTAGAAAAATTTTTACCAACTCTTTGTCACCAAACCAAACAGCTCGCATCAGTGGTGTTTCCCCATTCCAATTTGTAATATTTAGGCTAGCCCCCTGTTTTAAGAGCTTTTTTGCCTCTTTTCTATTTCCAACTTCAACCGCAGTTAGCAGTTTTTTAGAAGTTTTTCTATTAAAAAACAAAGGCAGCCTTTTTTTGCCAATTTCATTTATTTTATTTAATCCAAATTTAGTAGCATATTTAGCTCCAGTAGCCGCAACACCAACAGCAACTGCCCCTGTCACTACACTGGCAATTTTTACAAGACTATAAGCTAAAGGTGATGTGGTAACCGCAGATGCAAAACCACTAACAGCTTGTGCAAAAACTGGCACACCATGCATAATTAACATTCCACCAACAATAAATATGGATATGGTCCCAAGCACGGATATTGTTTTTATAATCTTAGGTTTCGCTTTGACTATACCGACCCCAAGTTTTTTTTTGCTTTTTCCTATAATTCCTTTATTTTTGTTATTTTTTAGTCTTTCTCCAAAAGCACGCATATTGACAATTCCACCAACAATAGAATAAACCCCAACGGTTGTTGCAACACCAATAGAGGCAAGAGCTATGAATTGTGTAAATAAAGAGGTTGTGCTAACAGCTAGCATAGATACAGCAATTATTTCAGCAGATATTACCATATCCGTCCTAAGTGCTTCTTTCATTTTTTTTGCTTTTAGTCGTTCTAATTTTCTTAGTGATTCTTCACAGCTACCAATATCTTCATTTTTTGTTTTTTTATAGTTAATTTTTTTTATTCCTTCATAACAAAAATACACCCCAACACCGACCAATAAAGGAACAATCGCAGCAGGCGCAATTGCATTTATACCAATTACAACTGGAATTATCATTGCCTTATTTTTAAGAGAGCCTTTACCTATTTTATACACAGTTGAAAAATCAAAATCACTTACATCTTTTTGTATTAAATTTTTCTTTTCTAAAACTGCACTGGTCTTTTTAGATGTAATTTTGACCATAGTTGCAATATCGTCTAACAAAGCAATTAAAGCACTTCCTGATGCCATATTTATTTTAACCTTTATTTAGTTATCAAAAAAACAGAAATAAAAATCTACAATATAGGGCATATACAAGTCAAGAATTTACCATATTATTAAAATTCATTTTTATCGTATATTTTATAATTTATAGAATATAAAGATATTAAATTTCGCAATAAACTTAGCACAGTTCAAAACGTGCTTTGAAATGTCTAAGAGCTTTTTCTCTACCCCAAACAGGAACAGCTTTGGGTATCATATCGCGTCTATCGTAAAGTGCCTTTATACAGTCAGCCACATAATATAAATCTTGTATTTCGTATTTATTTCTAGGTACAGCAGCACGAATAAAATTATATGGTGGGAATTTTTCCTCCCCTGTATCAGGATTGTAAACCCCAAATGCAAACGCACCAAGTTCACAAAGCCTAATCCCCTTAATCAACAGCAAAGCAGTTAAGGATATGCCACCAAAATCTTTTCTTTTAATATTTGTATCCTTAAAAAACTCATCACTATCAATATAAACCGCATGCCCACCAAAAGGCTCTATGACAGGTATGCCAAGCTCTGCCATATATGAGCCAAATTCATGCACTTGCCCTATTCTGCCATTTAAATATCTTTCTTGGACAACAGTATCAAGCCCAACTGCAATCGTCATAATATCGCGCCCAGAAAGTCCACCATAAGTCGGGTGACCCTCAACTAATATTTGATGGTCCCTTAACTTATCAAATATATCTGGATATCTATTTGTAATTTTAGAATCTTTACGAATTAGCAAAGCGCCGCCCATATTGGCCAGCCCATCTTTTTTAAATGAAATTGTAAAACCTTCAGCATAAGAAAATTCTTCCCTGACAATATCTGCTATACTCTTTTCGCTGTAGGCTTCTTCCCTTTGTTTGATAAACCAAGCATTTTCTGCAAATCTGCAAGCATCTAAAAAAAACGGTATTGAATTTTCATCACATATTCGTCTAACTTCTTTAATATTTTGCATAGATACTGGCTGTCCACCGCCAGTATTGTTGGTAATTGTCAAATATACAAGCGGAATGTTCCCCCCTTTATTTACAATAACCTCTTTTAAAGCATCTATATCAATATTGCCTTTAAATGGATGGGTTTTATCTGATTTTATCTTATCTGATACCAAATCTAATGCTTCAATATTATTTGCCTCAGCATTTGCCCTTGTTGTATCAAAAAAGCTATTTGCGGGAATTGTTAAATTCTCCCCTGTGATATGAGAAAAAAGCGCATGTTCTGCTGCCCGTGCTTGGTGGAAAATATAAACTTCCCATTCATCAATATTTAATCCAAAATTACGCTCTATTGCCTCTAATAATTTAAAATAGCCCCAGTTACTGCCATATGCTTCATCACCTAATATTAAGGCTGATAGTTGCTCTGTTGTCATACTGGTTGTGCCAGAATCTGAGAGCAAATCACCACCGCACAGCATTTCAGATGGAAATTGAAATACATTCCAGCCTGCTTTTTCAGCTGCCTGCACACGCTGTTCTTCTGTTATTCCGTGATGTAATCTAACAAAAGCATTTACGTGTGGGCGTGGCTTGTGTTTTGTTTCAAAATCCATTAGTTCTAGCATGACATTTCCTAACAATTATTTTTTTTTACTTTAAAGTCTTTCAAATCTAGCTTGGAAAAATCTAAGATATTCTGGCTCATACACCATCTTCATACCTTTGACTTTCTGTCTATTTTCATATACTTCTGCCACAGATTCTGCAACAACATCAATATGTGCTTGCGTGTAAACACGCCTTGGGAATGTAAGGCGAACAAGCTCTAACTTGGGATATTTATTTTCTCCAGTTTCAGCATCACGCCCAGCGGATACTATACCTCGTTCCATTGCTCTGACACCTGAGTCTATAT
>JALTWL010000101.1 GCA_027047045.1 Micavibrio sp. | reverse complement strand
AATCTTTGCACATGGTTGGTGGACATCTGAGGGACAAAAAATGTCAAAATCTATAGGCAATGTAATTGTGCCAGCTGAAATTATTGAAAAATACGGCTTAGACCAAGTTAGATATTTTATGATGAGAGAAGTTCCTTTTGGCAATGATGGCGATTTTTCTCACTCTGCCATGGTTGGGCGTATGAATAGCGACCTTGCGAATAATCTTGGTAATTTAGCGCAAAGAAGTCTTTCTATGATTGCAAAAAATTGTGATGGTAAACTGCCAGAAATTGGAGATTTTACAGATGCTGATAAAGCTCTGTTAGATGCTGCAGGCAGTAAGTTACTAGATGCGGTTAGGGAAGATTTAGACATTCAAATGTTCTACAAAGCCCTAGAGAAAATATGGCGAGTTTTGGGTGATGCTAACTCTTATATTGATGAGCAAGCTCCTTGGACGCTAAAGAAAACTGACCCTACAAGAATGAAAACAGTACTATACACAGTTGCCGAAGTTGTGAGGAATGTTGCTATATTGTTGCAACCATTTATGCCAAAAAGCTCATCAGAGCTTTTAGATTTACTTGCTGTACCACTTCAAAAACGTGATTTTTCTTATATTGGTGAAAAAGGCGCTCTTGTGGTGGGAACTGAACTTCCTAAACCAAGCGGAGTGTTCCCAAGATACACAGAAGAAGAAAAAGCCGCGTAGGCTAGTTTTGCTCTTGCCCTTGAGGATAGTGTGGTTACTGGTTTGCTCGGTTTTGAAGACCCAGAAGGGGCAAAAGATATGTTAGAAAATAAGTAGCAAGTATTTTAATGATATTTTTTTCATGTTCTCAGTTTCCTTGTAATATTTAACGGTTAAAAAATCACCAGAGTAAAGCTCTGGTGACTGGGTGTTAACAACCGCTCATACAAGACAGCGCGATGCTTTTAGCTTACGCCTGAACATGACATCACCACCCAGTCATAAAAACTGAGTAGGTAACACATTTAACGGCAGTGTCTAAAATACCGTGTATGATGAGGTTGTTAAGCCCCAGACCAAAATAATCTGGTCTAGGTAGAATTTTAGCTATGATATAAATTTGAATGATTTTAAAAATAGCTATATTTACTTGATATAAACATAACTATATCAGCAGTCATTACTATTTCGCCTTTTTGGTTATAAGTTGTATTTGTCATTTTGACTAAGGCAAGTTCTGGTTTGCTTTTGCAAATTTTACTTTCTTTTACTCTACATTTTATAGATAACACATCATCAGGATAAACAGGACGGGGCCATTTGATAGATTTTACTTCTTTTCCAATCATGCCACCGTCAATATTACCGCAAGCCTCAACAAAAAGTCGCATAGACACACTGGCTGTGTGCCAACCGCTAGCAACGAGTTCACCAAATATAGATTCTTTTGCCAGATTTTTATCTAAATGAAAAAATTGGGGGTCAAATTTTTGAGCATAATCTATTATATCAGAGTAAGAAATTTTTATTTTTCCAAATGAAAAAATTTGACCTTCTTTGAAATCTTTAAATGATAATTTACTTTTATTTGTCATTGTCGTTTAATTTACTATTGCAATTACATTTATTTATGTTTAAAAACTATTATAGTTGTAATTGATAGTTTTTACATTGAAAAATCTCATTTTGGGGTGTTTTATTTTAATTTAAAAAGTTTTAGCTTTTTTAGGAGTATAGATTGATGAATAAATTTACTAAATTACTGTCTGTTGCAGGTTTTTTAATGCTTTCTGCTTGTTCTGGTGCTCAAAGCAATAGTGAGATAGAAACCTTAAATAGCATAGAGGCAGTAGGTTCTCCATTTACAAAATATTTGGCAGCAGAATACCGTGATTATGCGAATCAGGAACAATATAAAACTAAAGACTTTCCAGATGCGCTTCATTTTGCAAGAAAGGGAATTGCTGCTGCAAATGGTGAAATTGTAATGCCTGAGCCATTAGATGACTGGGATTTAGATAAAGTTCATATTGATGAGATGACAGAGGCAAGAGCAATGCTTGTTGAGGTTCTTGAGAATGGAGCGCGTGATATGGCGGCGGAAACATCGGCTGTTGCCCAAGCACGCTTTGACTGTTGGGTAGAACAACAAGAAGAAGATTGGCAAAATACCAACCATAACAACTGTAAAAATGAATTTTTTGCTGCTTTAAATAAGCTACAGGCGTTAGTACCTGCTCCTGCTCCTGAACCAGAAGTAGCAATGGTTGAAGAAGAATTGCCTGCTCCTGTAACTGAAATTCAGGCAGAGCCTGAACAGCTACCACTAGAGCAAGCTATGTTTATAGTATTTTTTGATTGGGATAAATATACTTTAAGTACTGGTGCTTTGGAAGTATTAGATGCTGTTACTAAAGAGGTAAATGGTCGCGATGACGTAAGTAAAGTAGTTATTTCTGGCTATACCGACAGGTCTGGTTCAGATAGATATAATAAAAAATTATCTGAGCGTCGAGCAAAGGCTGTTAAAGATGCTTTGATAAGTAAGGGTATAGACCCATCTAAGATTGTAACTGAGGCAAAAGGTGAAACTGAACTATTAGTTGAAACAGCAGATAATGTTCGTGAGCCTGCAAATAGACGCGCTCAAATTACCTTAGAGTAATTGTAAAATAATTAAAAAAAATAAATATTTTAAAAGAATGCTCTGTTTTTAAATGGGGCATTTTTTTTGTAAATTTTTTTAACCTAACCACCGAATTTTACAGCAAAAAAACTCGTCAAGAGAAATATTTGCATTTTTTAACTATTTTTTAATTTTTATTAGATGACAAGAACTCAATATGTAGTATATCATTAAATTTGAAACAACTACTGATAGTAGTTCCCCCGCTATTCTGTGAGTTATGTAATTGCGAAGTGATTAGTCTTTAATTTTCAAGAATAAGCGTCCAAAACTATAAATGTATGAGAAGCAGAAGTTAAAAACTATGAAAGAGGAGAGTAATTTTATGTTTGATATAGCGCAAATTGCAAAAGGCACAAAGGTAACCATTGACCGTTCAAGAGATGCTTTCCTAACTGATTTTGGTAAAGAAACTCTAAAAGATAGATATTTGATGCCTGATGAGGATTACCAAGATTTATTTGCAAGAGTTGCAACTTACTATGGTGATAACTCTGCGCATGCTCAAAGATTATATGATTACATATCTAAATTATGGTTTATGCCTGCAACTCCTATTCTTAGTAACGGCGGTACAGATAGAGGACTTCCAATATCGTGTTTTTTAAATGAGGCTGATGATAGCTTGCATGGAATAGTCGACCTTTGGAATGAAAATATATGGCTTGCAGCTAGAGGCGGTGGAATTGGAAGCTATTGGGGAAATTTACGCTCTATTGGTGAAAAAGTAGGAAGAAATGGTAAAACTAGCGGTATTATACCATTTGTATGCGTACAAGACACAATGACGCTTGCAATTAGTCAAGGTTCACTTCGTCGTGGCTCGGCTGCCGTTTATCTACCTATACATCACCCAGAAGTTGAAGAATTTATCGAAATTAGAAGACCAACTGGTGGCGACCCAAATAGAAAAGCACTTAATTTACATCATGGAATTGCAATTACTGATGCCTTTATGCGAGCTGTTGAAAAAGACGAAGAATGGGCGCTTTTAAGTCCAAAAGATGGTAGTGTTATTGACCGTGTAAGCGCAAGGGAGCTGTGGATTAGAATCTTAACCGCTAGAATTGAAACAGGTGAGCCTTACTTACTTTTTATTGACCATGTAAACAAACAAATACCAGACCATCATAAAATGGCAGGGCTAGAAGTTAAAATGTCTAACCTATGTTGTGAAATAACTTTGCCAACTGGTAAAGACCATATGGGACAGGAAAGAACAGCTGTTTGTTGTTTGTCATCAGTTAATTTAGAAAAATTTGAAGAATGGGAAAATAATTCTCAATTTATTGAAGATATTATGCGGTTTTTGGATAATGTCTTGGAAGATTTTATTCGCAAAGCGCCAGATAGTATGATGAAAGCAAGATATGCTGCAATGCGTGAGCGTTCAGTTGGGCTTGGCGCTATGGGTTTTCACTCTTTCTTGCAAGATAAAATGATACCTCTTGAAAGCGTTATGGCAAAGGTTTGGAATAAACGTATGTTCAGTCATATTAAGAAAAAAGCAAATGAAGCCTCTGTTAAGCTAGCAGAGGAAAGAGGCGCTTGTCCAGATGCTATGGAATATGGAATAAAAGAGCGATTTTCTAATAAGCTTGCAATTGCGCCGACGGCATCTATTTCTATTATTGGTGGTGGGGCATCACCTGGAATTGAGCCGATTGCGGCAAACGCTTATACTCATAAGACTTTGTCAGGTTCTTTTTTAGTTAAAAATAAAGCTCTCAAAAAACTATTAGATGCAAAAGGTAAAAATACAGAAGAAATATGGAGCGATATTGTAACTCATGAAGGTTCAGTCCAACATTTAGATTTTTTAAGCGATGATGAAAAAGCAGTATTTAAAACAGCCTTTGAACTTGACCAAAGATGGGTTATAGAACATGCTGCAGATAGAGCAGAATTTATATGCCAAGCACAATCAGTTAATGTATTTTTACCCGCAGATATTCACAAACGCGACCTACATCAAATTCACTGGAAAGCTTGGAAAAGAGGAGTTAAAAGTCTTTATTATTGTCGTTCTAAATCTATTCAAAGGGCAGAGGCGGCTCACAGTGTTACAAAACATATAGTCGCTGAAAATAATAGTAACGGTAATGATTATGAAGAATGTCTTTCATGTCAGTAAAATATGTTTAAAATAATGGTGAGTTCAAAATATTAAATTTTTAAGGAGAAAATCTGCAATGTCTAGACTTCTAACAGAAAATCACGTCTATAAACCTTTTTACTATCCATGGGCGTATGATGCTTGGCTTACTCAACAAAAACTGCACTGGCTACCAGAAGAAGTGCCAATGGCAGAAGATGTTAGAGATTGGAAAAAAAAATTAACTGATGAAGAACGCCATCTTTTAACGCAGATTTTTCGCTTTTTTACGCAAGCAGATGTTGAAGTTAATAACTGTTATATGAAACATTACACACGAGTATTTAAACCAACAGAAATACAAATGATGCTTTGTGCTTTTTCAAATATTGAAACTATCCACATAGCAGCATATAGCCATCTGTTAGATACAATCGGAATGCCAGAAACTGAATATTCTGCTTTTTTAAAATATAAAGAAATGAAAGATAAATACGACTATATGCAGGGCTTTAATGTTAATGATAAGCACAATATTGCCCTTACTATGGCAGTTTTTGGCGCATTTACCGAAGGATTGCAGCTTTTTGCCTCATTTGCAATTTTAATGAATTTTCCAAGATTTAACAAAATGAAAGGTATGGGACAAATCGTTACTTGGTCGGTTAGAGATGAAACATTACATACGCTTTCAATTATAAAGCTATTTCAAACCTTCATCGATGAAAACCCAGAAGTTTGGACAGAAAAATTGCAAAAAGATTTATATGATGCTTGTAAAACTATAGTAAAACACGAAGATGCTTTTATTGACCTTGCCTTTGAACAAGGTGCTATTGAAGGGCTTAAAGCAGAAGAAGTTAAACAATATATAAGATATATTGGCGATAGAAGGCTCACTCAGCTGGGGCTTAAAGAAATATTTCATGTAAATGAAAACCCACTTCCTTGGATGGATACTATTTTAAACGGCGTTGAACATGCGAACTTCTTTGAAAGTAGAGCAACCGAATATTCAAAAGCATCTACTCAAGGAACATGGGAAGAAGCATTTGAAGAACAAGTCTTTAAAACTGCATAAATATCAAGAAGTTAAAAAATTTTACTTGTAAAATATTAAAATTATGTTAATATAGTTGTTAACAGGCGGTTAATTTTACTAATTTGGGGTATCTAAAAATGGTGTCTGCAGTTAAAAAAGAACAAAACCAAACAATATCTAACTTAAAAAATGATAATGTTTTAAATAGAGCTAATGAAAATGCTAAAACTAACGCAAAATTGATTGTGGCAGTAGATGGTCTTGCTGGCGCTGGTAAAGGAACAATCGGTCGTGAACTTGCAAAAGAATTGGGTATGGATTTTTTAGATACAGGCAGCCTTTATCGGGCAGTTGCATTTAATATGGTTAATATAAATGGAGATGTTAATTGTAAGTCTGATATAGATTTTTCTATTAAACTTGCAAAAGAATCCTTAACACCAGAGCTATTAGAGCAGCCTGAGTTGCGTGATGAAAAAGTTGGACAAATGGCATCAAAAGTTGCAGTTATTCCAGAAGTAAGAGAAGCTTTACTAGAAGAACAGCGCAGTTTTGCTAAAAACCCACCAAATAGTACTAAGGGTGCTGTTTTAGACGGGCGCGATATAGGCACAGTCGTTTGTCCTGAGGCTGATATAAAGCTCTTTATTACAGCAAAGGCAGAAATTAGGGCAAAACGTAGATTTGAGGAATTAAATCAAACTGGTAAAGACATTACGTATGAACAAGTTTTAGCAGATATAAAAGAAAGAGATGCGCGTGACGCAAATAGAAAAATTGCTCCAACTGTGCCTGCAAAAGATGCGATTATAATAGATACCTCAGATTTAAATAAAGAAGATGCAATAGCTTACGTTATAAAAGAAATTAAAAACCATATGGTATCAAAAACAAAAACTATATAGCTCTATTTTGATTTATTTGCATATTTGGCGATGGTAAATACCAATCTATCACAAAGAAGGTTGTTAGAAATACTGTTTTCTTTTAATTTTGCCTCTATGGTTAATATTTGTTTTTGAATCTTAACTATTTTGGATAAAGACCATATATGAACTATATTTTTAAATTCTGCCTTTTCTTTCCAAAATATAGGAGGACGTAGTTTTTGCATGGCTCTGTCAAGACTATCACCATTTTCTATATGTATTTTTGTAGTGGCTATTTTATCTAAGTAACCATATATTGCGCGGCAAATAGCAACTGGAAAAACTCCTTCACTAAATAGCCGTTTTAAAAGAAAATCACTTTTGACAACGTCACCTTTAAGGCATGATTTTACTAAATCACTCATAAATAGTTCGGAGCTATCTTCTGTACAAGCAATTATATCTTCCATGGTTACTATATTTCTGTTACTTCCAATATAAGTGATAATTTTCTCGACTGTATTCATTGCCATTATTCTATCACCAACTAACATAGAAGATAATTTTGTGATAGCATCTGGTTCAATTGTTATATTATTTTCATTAAATCTTGTAACAATTACGCGACTTAAATCTTTAGCATCTTCAACATAGCAAGGAATTGCAGCTGTATTTTTTAAATTTTCAAAAATTTTTCTAAGTTTTGCTCCTGCTTTTAAATCTCCAGCCTCAATTACTATGATATTGTCAAAATGACTTGCTGTTTCAAGAACAGATTTTAAGCTATCAGCAATTTTGTTATCGCCATCCCTAATTCTAATTAGTCTTCGTCCACCCATCATAGACATTGCCCCCATCTCATCGGCAATAATTGCGGGGTCTTCTGCTATATTTGTACTGTTCAGGTCAACAACATTAAACGGGTCTTGTAAATCGTCAACCACACTCAAAGCGATAGTCTTTGCCCTTTCTCTAACCAATCCCTCATCTGGACCATATATTAAATATCCAATATATTCAGCGGGTGGATTTTTTACTATATTTTCTATTTGGTTTGTTGCAATTTTCATCGTTATTTAACTTGCCTTGCTTTATTTTTAAAATACAGAGATATCTCTCGTGCAATTTGTTCTGACAGCTCTTTTAAAGAGCGTTCTTTTACGCTTTGTTGAGATACTCTTGTTGCATATTGGCTATCTAATATATTAAAGCTATTAATTGTTCTAAGATTTCTTACTAATAATATTTTATTATCGTTCCATAAATCTAATAATTTAAATTTAATTTGTAGTCGCATTTGTGCTCTTGTTGCAGTGGCATCTTTTTTAATGCCGAAATTAGTTACTGTTTCTTTTAATTCGTAAATATCAAGGCGATATTTGGGGTTGGAATTTGGTATAGCTTGACTGTAAAAGCTATCTATTAAATAATTTCTAAGAATCTGTCCATCTCTATTTTGGATATTGTTTATTTTTATATTTTTTAATATTGCTGCAGTTTCTCTATAGTCTGCAGTTTTATAAAGAGGTGAAAAACCACAAGCACCAAGAGGTAATAAAAATAAAATAATAACAAATATTAATAAAGTTATCTTTTTATACAACAACATTTACAATCCTGTCTGGCACGACTATTACTTTTCTAATTTCCTTCTCACCAATTGCTTTTTTAACATTGGGGTCGCTAAGGGCTGTATTCTCTGCCACTTCCTTGTCAGCATTTCTGGGAAGGGTAATGGTTGTTCTAACCTTGCCATTTACCTGCACGGCAATTGTTACGCTGTCAGAAGTTAGGTATTTCTCATTTGCTTTTGGCCATTTAGCATTTGCAACTAGACCCTCATTTCCCAAGCTTTGCCAAAGTTCTTCGCCAATATGTGGCATCATTGGAGAGAAAAGTTGAATTAAAATTTCAAAACCATGTCTAAGCAAGGCGGGATTATTTTCTAATTTGCCGTCATATTCTAAAAGTATATTACTAAGTTCACGAATTCTGGCAACTGCGCGATTAAAGTGCAAACGCTCTAAATCTTGCGTAACACCAGCAATGGCTTTGTTTATTGCAACTAATATTTCTGTTTCTGCTTCAGTTGGAGAGCTAGGTAATTCTGCCCTTATTTTGGGTAATTCAGTTTTTGAATTTGCAATCATACGCCAAAGACGATTGATATATTTCCAAGCACCTTCAATACCGCTTTCTGTCCATTCTAAATCCCTATCTGGGGGGCTATCAGATAGAATAAATAGTCTTGCTGCGTCTGCTCCATAACTATCCATAATTTCAGCAGGGTCAACGACATTTTTTTTAGATTTTGACATTTTTTCAATTCTGCCAATAGTAACAGGGCTATTGTCAGATGCTTTTACAGCTGTTTTACCATCATCTGATAATATAATTTCACTTGGAAAGAGCCATTTTCCATCACTATCTTTATATGTTTCATGGGTTACCATGCCTTGCGTAAATAGTCCCAAGAATGGTTCATCAAAATCTAAATAGTCGCATTTTTTCAAGGCTCGGTTAAAAAATCTTGAATAGAGCAAATGCATAACCGCATGTTCAATACCGCCAACATATTGGTCAACTGGACACCAATAATTAACTTTATCACGGTCAAAAGCCTCTGTATCATTTAAAGCATCACAATATCTTGCATAATACCAAGAGCTCTCAAAAAATGTATCAAAACTATCTGTTTCACGTACTGCATCTTTGCCACATTTAGGGCATTTGCAATATTTCCAGCTTTGGTGATTGGCAAGCGGGCTTCCCGCTTTGCTAAAATCAACATCTTCAGGCAAAGTAACTGGTAAATCTTCATCAGGCACAGGAACGTCACCGCAATCATCGCAATATATAATAGGTATAGGACAACCCCAGTAACGCTGACGGCTAATTCCCCAATCACGCAAGCGATAAGTGGTAGTTCCATGACCGTCGCCCATTTCTTCGATTTTTTCTATGGCTTTTCTTTTTGCATCTTCAACGCTCATGCCATTTAGAAAATCAGAATTAACAAGGACGCCATCACCTGTATATGCTTCATTTTCTACTTTTATTTCTTTACCCTCAGGCATTACAACTGGAATTACTTCAAGTCCATATTTTCTGGCAAAATCAAAATCTCTCTGGTCATGGGCAGGACAAGCAAAAATAGCGCCTGTGCCATAATCCATAAGCACAAAATTCGCAACAAAAACCTTTAAGCTCTTACCATCAATAAATGGATGTTTTACGTGCAAGCCAGTTTCAATTCCCATTTTTTCTGCCTTTTCAAGCACAGCCTCACTTGTGCCTTGGCGATGGCACTCTTTGACAAATTCAGCGATTTTTGAATTATTTTTGGCAAGTTCTGTTGTTAAGGGGTGGTCAGGCGATATTGCAACAAATGACGCCCCAAAAAGCGTATCTGGTCTAGTGGTGAAAACTTCAATACTATCAGCTGGTGCATTTTCTTCTACGACATGGAATTTAAACTGTAAGCCTTCGGATTTACCAATCCAGTTTTCTTGCATTATTTTTACTTTTTCGGGCCATCTGTCTAATTTTTTAAGTCCGTCTAAAAGCTCATCGGCAAAATCGGTTATTTTTAAGCACCATTGTTTTAATTTTTGCCTTTCCACAGGTGCGCCTGAACGCCAACCACAGCCATCAACCACTTGTTCATTGGCAAGCACAGTATTTTCAACAGGATCCCAATTAACCCAATTTTCTTTTTGATATGCAAGCCCTTTTTTGAAAAATTCTAAGAACATTTTTTGTTCATGTTTGTAATATTCAGCCTCACAAGTAGATATTTCACGTGACCAATCAATGGCAAGTCCCATAGATTTTAATTGTTCACGCATAGCGGCGATATTTTTTTTTGTCCACTCAGTTGGGTGAGTATTATTTTCAATTGCGGCATTTTCAGCAGGAAGACCAAATGCGTCCCAGCCCATCGGGTTAAGCACATTATAGCCTTGAGCTTTTTTAAAGCGAGCAACAACATCACTAAGCGAATAATTGCGAACATGTCCCATATGCAGACGCCCAGAAGGATAGGGGAACATTGCAAGAACATAGTATTTTTCTTTATTCTTATCTTCACTAACAACAAATGTTTTTTCTTTTTCCCAAATTTCTTGCCATTTTTGCTCAGTTATTTTGATATTATATCTATCTTCCATTTTTAAAAAACCTCAAAATATTTATTTTGCTGCTTGTTGAGCAACTTTAAGTTCGCGCGCCCGTGTTAATATCGTGTTTTCTATTTTTAAATTAGTATCTGTTGCCACCTTAGCATCACGCCAACTGCCATTTTTATCTAATTTTTGTTTAAAAACAGAAACCTTAACGCCATCAGAGCGAAGCTGTCTGTCCATTATATAAATATTCATTTTAAAACGCTCACCGCTTACATCTGGGTCTTCATACCAATCAGTAATAATCACACCGCCAAATGGGTCGGCGCTGTTAACTGGCATAAATGATATAGTATCAAGTGATGCGCGCCATAAGAAGCTATTTACGCCGATACCGCTGCCCCCTTGTGCATCTTCTTTATTCTTACCAAAAAAACGACTGGCAAGAGTTTCGCCCTCCCCCCAAATAGTATCTTTTTTTTGGTCGCTATATATTATTTTATCGGAGGGGCTTCTTCCATCGCGAGTTGGATAAGACGCTTCTTTTTTTATATTACTACAAGCAGAAAGACTAACTGCAATTATAATAATTGTGATAAATTTAGCATATTTAGTTATTTTCACCTTTTACCTCACACAGCTATATAAATTTATTACCAACAAATATGTTTAGCATGGAAATAGCCATTTTCACAAGTACAAAACATATTCTTAAAATATCTATAGTTAGATAATTTATTTTATTTTAACAATTTTTATTATAAACTATTTTACTATGGCTATATGAGATGGAGTAGATGAAAAATGAATAAAGAAACAGGCTCAGTTGCAATGGAATATGCACTAATAATCACAGCTATTGCGGTTGCTATATTTGCCACAGTATTTACTTTTGGTGAAGAATTAAAAGCCTTTTTTGAAAATGTACAAAATACTATTTTCAGCTAAATGACCTTCTAAGTTAAAAATGGATTGCTTGCCCATACGCATCTAATACCGATTCATGCATCATTTCTGATAGGGTTGGATGTGGAAATATGGTGTGAAACAGCTCTTTTTCTGTTGTTTCTAGTGTTTTTGCAATACCGAATCCTTGTATCATTTCGGTTACTTCGGCCCCTATCATATGAGCCCCTAACAGCTCCCCTGTTTTAGCGTCAAATATTGTTTTGACCATACCTTCTGCTTCTCCCATTGCGATTGCTTTGCCGTTACCCATAAATGGAAATTTGCCAATTTTAACTTTATATCCTTGCTCTTTTGCCATATCTTCCGTTAGCCCAACAGAGGCTATTTGTGGGTGAGAATAAGTACAAGCTGGAATTAAATCAGTATTTAATGGATGGATATCTGTTATGCCTGCTATTTTTTCTACACAAATAATGGCCTCATGGCTTGCTTTGTGAGCAAGGCATGGCGCACCCGCAACATCGCCAATTGCATATATATTTTTTTCATCAGTTTTTAGCCACTTATCAACAATAATATGACTTTTATTAGTTTTTATTTTTGTATTTTCAAGCCCAATATTTTCAATATTACCAACAATACCAACTGCCATAATAACTACGTCAACATTCAAGCTTGTTTTATTGCCATTTGCCTCAATTTTAACTTGGACTTTATCTTTAGATTTTTCAAATTCTCCAATTTTGGCGGAAGTAATTATTTTCATTCCTTGTTTTTCAAATTGTTGTTGAGCAAATTTTGATATTTCTTTGTCTTCTGCTGGAACTATTCTATTTGCAACCTCTGCAACTGTTACATCTATGCCAAGCATATTGTAAAAACTGGCAAATTCTATTCCAATAGCTCCAGAACCAACGACAAGCAAGGATTTAGGTATTTTGGGGGGCATTAGCGCTTCTTTATAGCTCCAAACCAGTTTACCGTCGGGCTCTTTATTTTTTAAGACTCTAGCCCTTGCTCCAGTTGCAAGAATTATATTTTTTGCCTCTAGCAACTCTATTTTGTTATTTTTATCAATTACCTCAACTGTTTTTCCACCTTTTAGCTTGCCATATCCGTCTATTACTGTTACTTTATTTTTTTTAAGTAAGTGAGAAATACCTGCGCTAAGCTGAGAGGCAACTGTGCGTGAGCGTTTAATTATTTTATCAAAATCAAAACTAATATTATCTGCTTTTAGTCCAAAATCACTTGCTTTTTGCATTAAATGATATATTTCTGCTGAACGGAGTAGAGCTTTTGTTGGAATACAACCCCAATTTAGACATATACCGCCCAAATGTTCTTTTTCAATTAGGGCGACTTTTAGTCCCAACTGTCCCCCACGAATAGCTGCAACATACCCGCCTGGACCACCACCAATTACTATTAAGTCAAAAATATTTTTAGTCATTGAGTTTTCCTAAATTTAGACAACCGATAAGTAAAATTTACCTTTTAGGAGGGCGTTTGTCATTCTTCTTTTTTATATTTTTTGTATTTTTATTATCATTTACTGCTTTTTTCTTACGAGTCCAAGGCATAAATATAGATTTTAAGCTTTTTGCTAATTTTGTAGAGCTTTTATTTTGATAAGCTCTCTTTTCTTTCATAGTAATATATACACGTTCAAGTTTAGCTTGGTCTGTATCACTTAATTTTTGTACAATATCAAAAAGTTTTTTATCCTCAGAAGATAGATTTTCTTGCTCTGTATCACTGCTATATTCAGCTATTTTTGTATAAAGTATATTAAGTTCTTTAGGGTTTTTTTGCTCTCTTAGTAATTTTACTAATTTACTTAGGCTTTTTTTACTGGCTGAGTATCTTTTATCTGCATATATTTTATATTTTAAAATTTTTTCTAATCTTTCTAACTCTCTATGTTTATCTTTTATCATTTTGTCAGCATATTTTTCTAATGCTTCCATATTTTCAGGGTCCGCATCGTCTAAGCGTGGTTCTATCGTTATTTCTGGTTCATATTCATGCATAGGACCATCAAGGCTAATTAACCTATCACCCATATCTGTTTGTAAGTCTTTTAGAGTTGCCTTAAGCGTCATATTAGTCATTAACCCCAAGGTTTCTTTTAGCATTTCTAAAGGTGAGGCATTGTTAAATTCTTCTGGTGAAAAACCAGTTTCTTTATTTAAAGTGCCAAGATGCAGTAAAATTATTTCTGCATCTGGGGGAGCTATCTGCTTTGCTTTAGTATAAGCATATCTGGGCAAAGTTCCCGCAAAAAGACCACCATCTAAAAATACATATCTCTCTTTTGTTTCTGGTGTGTGCGGATTTGGGGAGGTGTAAAAATATTTTGTTTGAAAAAGTGAAGGTGCAGTACAGCTAGCTCTAACAGCGTCACATATATTCATATTGCACCAACCGTCTTTATCTTGGCGGTTGTGAATATTTTCTATCCAAATGGGGCGATTAGATTTTATATCAACTGCAGTAATTATTAAATTGGTTAAACTTTCTCCTAATTTTATATCACCGTAAACATCTTTTAAAATTTGTTCAAAATTTTCTACATCGTAATATCCATCTGTGCCTGGAACTAAATGTTTTAAATTTCTAAATTTAATATCTGGAAAGATATCTCTTACTTTTTCTTTATACAAGTTAACTACATCTTTGGCAGAGAATTTTGGTTTTTTGGAATTTTTTTTATTGGGACTAGCAAGTCCAGCGCCAATTAAAGAACCAGTTGAAGTTACAGCTATCATGTCAAAAAGCTCAGCTGTTGGTTTGCCCGTTCTTTCTTCTAGCTCTTGTAAGATTTTTGCTGGAATTACGCCTCTAACTCCACCGCCATCTATTACCAAAACAGTAAAAACACGCTTTTTTTCAGACATACTCAAACCTCTAACTTAACAGTAACAAAAAATGTAGCTTACTTAAAGGTAAGCCGCACCATATGTAAAGATTATATTCAATTGTTGAGATTGTATATTATTTAAAAGTAAAAGTCAGTAAAAATATTTAAGCTACATTTGGTGGCTCTAGCACGGGGCTAGTGCTGTTGTTACGGTAAGAAAGATTAGAATTTTTGAAATAACCCTGATAGTGATTTTGTGGCATTGTCCATTCAAATTGGTTAAATGCCGAGCAACTATCACATACGGCTTCCCAATTTTTAGATATGTAACCACAGCTAAGACAAACCCAATTTTGTTTTTCTTGTTTATCACTTGCCATCTCTAGCCACTTTCTAGCTTTTGTTTCATTGTTGCCATCTTCAATTTCTAATTTAGCTAGTTTTTTATAATTACCAGAAAGTTTAAAAAATTCTCTAGCCTCATTTAATTTACCTGCCTTCATAGCAGCTGAGCCCATCATATCATTACTTATCTTTCCAAAAGGAACTAGCTTATACAAACGATAAGCCCATTGATATTCATATTCTTTTTTTACGTCCAACTCGGCATTTTTTCTCTTTATTGGAGGCATTATTTCTAACCATAATTCTACTAATTCTGGATGTTGAAAATTGCTCCATGTTTTTTCAATAACTTTAATGGCGTGGCGATTTTTATTCCCTTCGTGTAATAATCTAGCATATGTGATAGTTGCAGGGATAAAGTTGATGTCTATTTTATACGCTTTTTTTGCAAAATTTAGCGCTTGGCTTAAAAAGCCTTGTTTTTCTGCCTCTATTGCTTTGGCTATAAGAATAGCTTGGCGGTGTTTTGCGGCATCTTTTCTGTTAATTGCTTTTAATTTAACCGCTTTCATTAAGCTTTGTTCTGCCTTATTCCAATCGTGATTTCTTGCTTGAAATTCAAATAGCTGTTCGGATATCCATGACTGTTTAGGGGCAAGTTCTTCTGCTTTTTGCATGATATAGGCAAATTTTTCACTATCTTGTTCTTTGTTAGCCAAGTTTATTATTCCTCTAATACCAAAAAAAGAGGCCTCTTTGTCATCTAGCAAAGCTTCAAATTCTCTTTGTGCGGTGGTGCTATCATTATTTAAAAGCGCAGCTTGTGCGCTTAGTAAAGAAGTCAAAGCTGCATCTGGTAGAAGTTTTTTAGCTCTATTTGCATGTTTTAAAGCAGTATTTTTATCTCCAGCCGCGACTGCTGCTAGCCCTTTAGTTACGGCCAAATAACCATTTTCTTTATTTTTTGCTTTTTTGTATTTTCTAACGTTAGCAGGAACAGAAATAAAAGCACGGTAAAATCTATACAGCAAAGCAAAAATCACTGCTATAAAAACAAATGCAAAAATTAAAACAGCAGTTGAAGTTTTTATTTCATAGGGCTCAATATTTATTACAACTGTGCCTGGGTGTTCTATTACCCAAGCAACTGCAAAAACCAGTAACCCTAGCCGAATAATAAACCAAATTGCTTGTAGCATTAAACTATTTCCTATTTTAAAGTTTTAGTCATATTTTATACTCATAGAATTACCATTATCTTTAGTTGGATTCCATTTTAAATCTAACTCTTTAGGTTTTTCAATATTCAGAGGTTTTAAGAAATTTCTATCCAAAAAACCCTCCAGACTTTTTATAGAAACTTTTCTATTACTGGATATTTTACGTAATATATCTTTTGCAAGAGAAGAATTTGCTTGGTTCGCAACTAAAGTACCTTTTGCCATTTTTATCCATTTTTGAGCCTCTATTGCAGCTGGACCTTCTAGTGTTTTTAGGGTGCTGACTGCTCCTGCTATATCACCCTGTTTGATTTGCGCTTCTGCTTTATTTACTACATTATAGACCATACTACTTTCAGATAGGACGGGTTTGCCGTCTTTTGTAATAGTTACCAGATTACCGATATGTTTTTTAAGCTGACTGTTAACAGCATCAGTGTTACCACTTAATCCTGCTTTTATAATATCTACTGCCATATTACCAAAAGCTCCCTGCAGTCTAGCAGGACTTAAAACACCTTTTTCCGCATATGGCGCAAGTTGTTTTAATTTTGTTTGCATTTCTGGATTGTTGCCTATTAAGTCAGATATTAGCTTTAAATCTTCTGCAAAGGGTTTTTCGCTTTTTATACCTTCTCGCAATTCCCCCAAAGCAAGCAACATAGCGGCAGCCCCTAAATCTTGTGAGCTTACATCTTTTAGAACTTCTACAACTTCACCATTTTCCTCCTTAACATTAGCAACTTTTTCGTTAAGTTTAGTAATATCACCTTTTAAATTCATAATTACGTTTTGTAATTCTTGAATAGATTTAATGTCAGAAGTTCCATCTGTTCCGTCAATCTTACTAAGCAGGCTACTAAGGGAGCTAACAGTATTTTCTAATTTAGCTATTCTACCTTGTACAGCCATTCCGCCCAATTTTCCAGCAGCTTCAAATTGACGTGCAATTTGTGCAGTTTTTCTGTCAAGAGCTTCTATTTTTTGGTTTATAGTTCCAGCTATATGTATAGGTGCTTGTTTTTCCTTTAGGTCGCTAAGTTGCATTCCCATAGATTCTAATTTTTTTTCAAGTGCTTCTACTTGTTTTGCCTTTTTAATTGCTGCGTGATATTCAGGGCCCATCATTACGATAAAAGCAACAGTGGCTAGCATATATATAACAGACATAGTCATTACGCTGCGCTCTACAAAAGCTAGTTTTTCACGCCACAGAGAGGGTTTTTTTCTAATTTCTTTTTGTAGTCTTCTATCAAGTCCGCTACGTCTAGAAACACCATTTCTTCTTTCTGGTCCTTTATATCTAGGGTCTATGCCTTTTCTTCTATCAACGCCTGCCCTTCTATCTAAGCCCTCTCGTCTTTCGGGAAGTTCAGACACAGCTGCTGTTTCTTCGGTTTCATTAGATATATCTTTATTGTTATTTTTACTTTTTCTTCTAACTTTTTTCTTTTTTTTGCTTAATTTATTTGTTTTGGCGACTTCTTCTTCAAATAGAGATTTTATATCAATATTTTCTTTTTCTGCTATTTCTAAGATTTCTTTTAATCTATTATCTGGTATTTTTTTACGTTCTTTCCAGCCTTGAACTGAGCTTGGGGCAATACCAAGCTTTTTAGCTAGTGGGCGTGTGCCACCTAATTTATTAACTATTTTTATTGCGCTAGAAGATTCTAATTCTTTTGACATTTAAATACCTCTGTCTTTTTTAATTTTATTTTATATTTACAATCTTATCTAAATAATTGGCAAGTGAGCAGCTATTTGGAGTTTTAGATATGTATATATCAGCCCACTTTATATTTTTTACCATATTTGCTGTGCGTGTGCTTATACAAAGAGCATATATGTTTTTGCATTCATTTTCTAGTGAATATTTTATAATTAGCCGACAAAAATTATCTGCTGTTCGTGCAGAAAAAAATAGAATAATATCTATTTTATTTATAAATTTTATTAAATTTTGACTAAATTTATCTATAGTAACTGCGCTATAGAGTATAGCTCTATTACATAAAATATCATTTATTTTAAAATTATGGGCTATATCTTTGCCACTAATGTGTAGAAACTCTTTTGAATTTTTGTTTTTTTGGTTATTTAAGTAATTTTGTAATTCTGCACTATTACTAGCTGTATATTTTATATTGTCTATATTGAATTTAAGTAATTCTGCTTGGGTTCTGTTGCCGACACAATATATTTTTGGAGAATCTAGTTTGGGTTGTCTTTTGAAAAAATACTCAACCCCATATTTACTTGTAAATATTAGATGTTTGTATTCATTTGTATTTTGTAGATTTATATTTAGTGGTTTAATTGTAAGCATAGGCTCTAATATATATTTTATTTTTGGAGAGCCAAAATTTTTTATAAACTCAGCATTTCTATCTTTTGGTCTAGTTAGCAGTACAAATTTTACCATAAGTTATATTTTGTCAAATTTTTAAGAGTTAGACATTTGGTATTTTATAGATTTTGCCATCAGCTGCCCAAGTTTTTGAGCTGATTTTGCATCTGTAATTTCTTGTGTTGTTTCTTCATTCCATATATGTGAGCCGTCTTCTTTGGCGACTATTCCTCTGATGTGCATTTTTTTATTATCAATAAAATATGCGTAAGCTGCAATTGGTGTACGACATGAGCCATCAAGCATATCAATGAAAGCTCTTTCTGCTGTAACAGAAATGGCGGTTTTGGAACAATTTAGTTTTTCAAGAGATTTTTTTAATTCTTTGTCTTCACATCTAATTTCTATTCCAACTGCGCCTTGCCCTGCAGATGGCAACATTTCATCTGCAGTTAATTTGCAAGTAACTTCTTTTTCTAGCCCAAGTCGCTTTAGGCCAGCTACGGCTAAAAAAGTTGCGTCAACAATATTTTCTTTTAATTTTTTTAGCCTTGTATCAACATTGCCTCTAAAATTTACTATTTTTAGGTCAGGTCTAATCGCAAGAGCAAGGGCTTTGCGTCTAATTCCAGAAGTCCCAACCACTGCGCCTTCAGGAAGCTCCCAAAGAGTTTTTGCATTTTTAGATATAAAAGCGTCCCAAGGTTCTTCCCTTGCTAAAATACAAGATATTTCTAAACCCGCAGGCATAATAGTTGGAACATCTTTCATAGAATGTACCGCTAAATCTATTTCTTTACTTAGTAGTTTTTCTTCAATTTCCTTTGTAAATAGCCCCTTACCGCCAAGCTCTATTAAGCTTTTATCTTGTATTTTATCACCACTAGTTGTGATTATTTGAATTTTTGATTTAGCTTTTAGTTTTTGCCATAGCAAATCTTTGACCATATTTGCTTGAGCAAGTGCTAATTTACTGCCTCTAGAGCCAATTATAAGAATATCTTTCATTTAAAATCTCAACTATTTCTTGCCATGTATAACATTAAAATATAAATAAAAAATAAAAAAAGCTAGCCACAAATATGTAACTAGCTTTTTATTTATCTATATAATTTTACAACTAAAAGCCACCGCCAATTTTAGGACCACCAAAACTACCAGATGGTGGGTTTTTATTGTCATTTCCAAAGAAATCTCCGCCAACACCTTTTCCAGCAGGACCAGATGGAGGATTGTTTTTAATTGGCACTGCTTTTAATTTATTGTTATCGTCAACTTCAACCCTAACGCCTGTATCAACATATTTTGTTAGTTCATTAAAAATATTAACAAAAACTTCATCAAGTTTAGAGTTAAGACCTCTAACAGCAGATGCAAATTTAATTTTTACCTTTGCACTTTCGGTACCTCCAACAAGTGGCATTTTTTGTCCCTGTGGTAGAGTTTTTCCAATTGTAACAAAAGTCTTAGCACTTCCAACAATTAAGGCAAGATTGGCAAGTTTGCTGTTATCTGACATTGTTTTTAGCTTGTTTTCCTGCTCACTTGGATATGCTTCATAGTCAAGAACATCGGCAATAATATCACTTACATTTTTACCAAATTTTTCTCTAATTCTATCATAGTCTTTAGGTGATCTTAGAGTTTCAAGAAGAATAATAGCCTTTATAGTATCTTCATTTTCAGCATCTGTTTCACCTAAAATCTTAGCTGGCTCTATATTTCTTGTTAAAAAGTCAGCGTCTCTATTTTCTAACATTTGTTTTTCAACCTGACTTTTCATCATTCTTGCTTGGGCATCTAGTTGATTTTTTAAGTCTTTTAGCTGAACATCATTATACTGTCCACTCATTTTCATTTGTTCAAATTGTTGTTGTATACGTTGCTCTAATGCCCGATAAGCTAATTTTAGCTCCTCATCAAAACGGTTAACGTGAATTTTAAGTGCATATTCGTATGCATCTTTTATAGATTCTGACTTTGGAAGTCCTGTATTTTCAAATACCATTGATGGTTTCATAAGATTACCTCTTTCTTTAAAATTATATATTCAACCAAACATTAATAACCTCTAGTGCTTCTAGCAAATATTCATACAAAAGCCACTAACCCACACACTACCGTATATATTGCAGTTAAGCTAACATAATGCTTAAAACAAAACAAGTATTTTATGGCAATATATTTTAAAAATTAACGTCCATATTTACGATTTTGTTTTTTAGCTCTGTGGCAACTTGCTTTGTTGTTATTTGCTGCCTTTTTATCTGAGGCAAATCCAAATGTAGATGATATACGTTTAAACAAGCCTTGTGATTTAACGCGCATTTCACGGCGTAGTTCATTTGTGTTTCTACCTTTAGGGTCTGGACCTTCACGCAAAGGCTTACCAGTATTTAGCATATGCATAATACGCTTAAATGTGCGTTTGTCTTTCATCAGTTTCATAAAGTTAGCGCGTTCCATTTCGCGGATTTCATCTTGAGTAATTTCAACAGTAATATCCGCTTTTTCACCACCTGTTAAAACATCAGCTAACTGGTCAGCAAGAACAACATCATATGGAGTTGAAAGCCCTTTTAGATAAAAAGCATCAATCGCCATGTTAAGAGCTGCATGTCCACTCTTACCAGGGAGGCGAAGATTTTTAGGTTCTTCTGGAGTATAGCCATTTTTAAGCATATCTAGCGCTTTTGTTTTGGCATCAGCCAAAAGACGGCTTTTATTCATAGTGATTTTATCATCTGGACGCAAGAACATTTTACTTTTTGCATCTTCAGCAGACATGGATACTTGCGCTGTGCCAATAGTTTCAAATATTTTTGCCACAGGTGGCATAGGACCACCTGGCATTTTAGGATTATTGGTTGCGCGCGTTAAAAGCTCAGCGCAACCACCCCAAGCAGGAATTAGCCCAACGCCAAGCTCAACCAAGCCAGTGTAAAGCTCTGCATGTGCTTGTACAGAATCACAATGTAACAATATTTCACAACCGCCACCAAGCGCCATACCGCTAGGTGCACCAACAACTGGGAAATTAGCATATTTAAGGCGTTTATAAGTATCCTGTCCGCCTTTTACCAATTCTTCTACCTTACCATAGCGGTACATCTTAGCTGCAATTACTGCTTTTTTGATGTTAGCGCCAACTGAGAAATGCTCACCTTCATTGTGGATAACCAAAGCTTTAAATTTGCTATTTTCATCTTCAATTATATCAATGGCTTTATTTATCATTTTCATTATATCTTCATCAATGGCATTTGATTTTGAATGAAATTCAAGACATAGAACACCATCTTCAATATCCCATAGGCTAGCAGATTTATTACTTTCAACCGCAGGTGCTTTTAATTTATAGTCAGACAGCAACACAACTCCATCTGGACGTTTAATGTCATGGTAGTTACCATCAACACCTAAGAATTGTTTTTTGTGACCGTCAACACGGTAAAAACCGCCTTTTTCTTGGGCTGTTTTAAGTAGAGTTGGAATTGCAGAGCCTTCAGATTCTAATTTTTTAACAAACCAATCAACACCAATAGTGTCAATCATTTCAAATGGCCCCATTTTCCAATTATAGCCCATTTTCATTGCTTCATCGACGGCAACAATATCATCGGCAATTTCAGGCACATGCGTTGCCGCATATTTTAGAGTTTCTTTCATTACTGCCCAAGCGTAAGCGCCTTCAGCAGATTTATTTTCAAATAATGCGCGCATAGCTATACCCTTGCCTTTTTTAGCTGCTTTTTTACTTGCTTTAGCCGCTTTTGGAGTTGGGCGTTTTGCAGGAGAATATTCACCAGTTTTAAGGTCAATTACTTCTTTTACTTTCTTACCGCCCTCAGTATTTAAGCGATAAAATCCTCCCTTGCCTTTACGACCAGTATAGCCATCTTTAATCATGTTATCTATTAGCTCAAAATCCTTAAAGATTTTGCTATATTCATCTTCTTTTGGGAGTTTAGCTAAAAGAGAGGCACTAATATGAGGCATAAGGTCAAGCCCGACCATATCAACTAGCCCAAAAACACCAGTTTTAGGAATACCAAGCGGGCGACCAATGACAGCGTCAGCTTCTTCTACGCCAATCCCCCTATCAAAGGCCTCGTTAATTGAGGCTTGCAACCAAAAAGTACCAATACGGTTAGCAATAAAACCAGGGGTATCGTTACAGTGAATAACGCCTTTACCTAATTTTTCATCAATGAATTTTTCTACAGTTTTAATAGATTCCTTGCTTGTTTCCTCAGAGGTAATAAGCTCTAAAAGTTGCATATAGCGAGGTGGATTAAAAAAGTGAGTAATCATAAAGTCTTTTTTAAATTCATCAGATTGACCCTTCACCAAATCTTTAAGGGGAATGGTTGAGGTATTAGAGGCAATAACAGCACCTTCTTTGCGGTGAGCATCGATTTTTTTGAAAATATCATGTTTGACTTTTGGGTCTTCAAAAACCGCCTCAATAATTATATCAGCATCTTTTAGTCTATCCATATGGTCTTCGGTATTGCCAATACGAATTTTCTTAGCATTACGTTTATGCATAAAAGCCGCAGGCTTTGACTTTAAGAGATTGTTCAATGCATTTTTTGCATATAAATCTCTGTCATCACCATCTGTTGCCACCCTATCTAACAATTCAACTTCAATTCCTGCGTTGGCAAGCTGGGCTGCAATACCAGCACCCATAACACCCGCACCGACGACTACTGCTTTTTTTATTTCCATTTTTGACCTCTTAACTAAAATTCTGATTAACAGTTTAAAACATAACTCCGTAAATTAGCTATAAAAAATTTATAGCTTTGGAGTGTTTAGTTTTGTCTTTTTAGCGCTAGCTTTTGCATTTTTTTGCATAGGTGCTGTTGCTGGTTTATTGTCATTTGCGACGTCTAAATTCTCCATAATGGTTGCAATCCCTTGTCCGCCACCAATACACATAGTTGAAAGAGAATAACGTTTTCCCTCACGTTTCGCAATAGAGGCTGCTTTACCAGTAATTCTCGCACCAGACGCGCCTAGTGGGTGACCAATTGCGATTGCTCCACCGTCCTTGTTTACTTTTTCCATTGGAATGCCAAGTTTTTTAAGAGATGCAACTGACTGTGAGCCAAATGCTTCGTTAATTTCAACAACATCAATATCATCTATTGTAAGTCCTGCTTTTTTCAAAGCTTTTTCAGTTGCACTTACAGGCCCCATACCCATTTCGTCAGGAGCAAGCCCAGTAGATGCAGCAGCAACAATCTTACCTAAAATAGGAAGTCCGTGTTTTTCAGCAAATTCTCTAGTTGTAACTAAAACAGCAGAAGCACCATCTGTTAAAGGTGATGATGTACCTGCTGTTACTGTACCTGCTTTTTTAAATGCAGGCTTTAAACTAGCAAGAGCTTCTTTATTTGTTTTTGGACGCACACAACCATCTTTGTCAACAACTGAGCCATCTTTTTTGGTAATTGCAACAATTTCTTCACGGAACATACCTTCTTTTTGAGCAATTACAGCTTTTCTATGTGATTCTATCGCAAGTTCTTCTTGTTCATCACGGCTAACATTATATTTATCTGCAACAACTTCTGCAGTTTCCCCCATAGACATATAAGCATCTGGGAAATTCTCATATAAATCAGGATTTGGAGAGGGATTAAAACCACCCATTGGAATTCTAGACATACTCTCAACACCCGCAGCAATTATTGCATCTGCTTTGCCAAGCATAATATCACCTGCGGCCGCATGAATAGTTTCCATTGATGAACCACAAAAACGATTTGTTGTAACCCCAGCAACAGATACAGGTAAATCTGCCATAAACACAATATTTCTTGCCATATTTAGACCTTGTTCACCTTCAGGAAAAGCAGTTCCTAATTTTAAATCTTCAATAAGTTCAGGATTAACTCCTGTTTTTTTAACTAATCCTTTGATTGTTTGTGCCAGAATTTCATCTGCCCTCACGTCTTTTAACTCTCCCTTACCTGCGGGGGTAA
>JALTWL010000100.1 GCA_027047045.1 Micavibrio sp. | reverse complement strand
GACTTTAAGACCTTGTTAACATTACCTACCTTATGTAATCATTCAAACTTACAATTTTGAGGCCTTATATTTTCTCTTTTCTTCCATTTAATCCTTCTGCTTTTATTCTCCAGACTTTTAGGTTTTAAACTCTCCTACTAAACTAAACATCAATAAGGTCTTTACCTAAGAGTCAAATATGTATATTACTAATATCTTGGGAGGTCGCAAATTGATACAACAAAATATTAAAGTTCTTCTTGAAGTCGAAAAAATTGAAAAAGATACTTTGCTTAAATTTAGTTGGTTATTTAAAAATTCATTAGATGAATTTAGTACCTATATTGATAGAAGCCTAGGCTATTTAGATAAAATTATTCTTCCAACTATAATGGCAAGCAAACAAGACAAATCCTATAATCCTTTTTCAGAAATAATTGAAAAATATGCAATTTATATTTTAACGCATAAACTAGAAAAAGAAGGCTATAAACTTTTACCCTTAGGATATTCCGCAGATTTAACCCTTGTTAATGAAAATCATATATTGAACATAGATGTAAAAACAGCTAATTTAGATAATCCATCAGATTTTAGAAAAACTATAAACATAGGTATAAATCAAACAACACATATAGCTAAATTACGTATCGATGGGAAATTTTTACCAATGCCATTTTTTGTATATCCTACGATTCCACCTTACTACAAGTTTCCAGATGGAAGGATAAAATTAATTCTTACTTATGGACTCCTATTCATCTATCCGTCTTATAGTGATCTGGTAAGAGAAATAAGACTGAAGTATGTAGAGTTGTTTGAATTTTTCAGAAAAAAAGTAAGAAAAGCTCTAATACCAATACTAGTAAGATTATTAAAGATTAACGAAGAAAAAGCAGAACAAATTTTAAAAAGCAAACCTCAAAAATCACAATATTCACGCGAAGAATTGATTACAGAAAATATTATTCGAGGTATTTTTATTCATGAACAGGAAAGGGAAGAACTTCTAAAAAGCTTAGATATTGATCTAGAAGACAAGAAAATTATAGAAACATTTTCTATAAAGCTAAGAGAACTTACAAACAAGTTACGCGAAAGAGATATAAAACCAATAGCCATAATCGCCATA
>JALTWL010000099.1 GCA_027047045.1 Micavibrio sp. | reverse complement strand
CAGATAGCCTAGTTGAACAAGATGAAGTCAAAATTTATATAGAACAAAAATCTTTACTTTATCTACTTGGGGCTGAGATGGATTTTGTTGAAGATAAATTTAAATCTGCCTTTATATTTAACAACCCCAATGAAGAAGATGCTTGTGGTTGTGGGCAGTCTGTTAATTTTAAAATCCAATGAAACTATATAGCTTCTCATAACATATTTGTTATCTGGTTGTTTTTAAAATTTAGTGGCTGTTTATCCAAATCTCAGCTATTTGAATAGCGTTCAAAGCCGCGCCTTTGCGTAAATTATCAGCCACCACCCACATATTTAAGGTGTTTTCTGCGCTTTTATCTTCTCTAATACGACTAACAAAAACATTATCATCACCTGCTATTTCAACTGGGGTTATATAGCCATCTTCTTCATCTAATTTATCTATTACCAAAACACCACTACTGTTTCTAAGTAATTTTCTTGCCTCAGATGCAGTAATTTTATTTTTAAAACTAACATTTATACTTTCTGCATGTCCCATAAACACAGGAACTCTAACACATGTAGCACTTACCTTTACCTTAGATGATAGAATTTTTTGTGTTTCAAGAATCATTTTTTGTTCTTCCTTAGTGCTACCGTCTTTTTGAAAAACATCTATTTGAGGAATAACATTAAAAGCAATTTGTTTGAAAAAATGTTTCTTACTTACAGGTGCGTTCATATATATGGCGCGTACTTGGTTAAAAAGCTCGTCCATAGCAGCAGTGCCAGCACCAGATACCGCTTGGTAAGTTGATACAACTATTCTTTTTACTTGCGCCACATCATGCAAAGGCTTCAAAGCCACCAACATTTGAATAGTAGAACAATTAGGATTGGCAATAATACTGCCCTTATCTATATTTTTAACTAGCTTGGAATTTACTTCTGGAATAATTAAAGCAATATCCTTTTCCATACGAAAATAAGAGCTATTATCTATAACCAACGACCCAGTATTTGCAATTTTAGGAGCAAATTTTTTGGCAACATCTCTCCCAGCTGACATAAGGGCAATATCAATTTTATTCTTTTTAAAGTCAAAATCTTTTAAAGCGTGCGCTTTTAAAACTTCTCTGTCCCCAAAAGAAATCTCAACACCAGCAGAACGTTCAGACGAAATTGCATATATATTTTTAATTGGAAAATTTCTCTCAGCTAAAATTTTTAACATTTCACGCCCGACATTTCCAGTCGCGCCAACTACTGCAACATTATATGACATTTTAATTTCTCCAATTTAAAATATTTTGCTTTACAAATAACTCTTTAAAAGTAAGAATTTAACAGTTACCCTCCAGATTTGGGAAATTATCACAATTTTATATAACAAACAAGCATGACAAATAATAAATATAGTTTTAATGATTTAAAAAATTTCTGCGACTTATCTCCATATCCTGCTTTGGTTCTTAAAAAGGAAGATGAGTTATGTATAGAATATAAAAATTCAATATTTGATAGAGAATTTTGTAATAAGCAAAATATATCTAGTTTGGCAGATATATTTAGCAAAAGTAATATTGCTATTATAAAAAATGCCTGCCAAAAAAAAGAAAGCTTTATTTACGATTTAGCCCTTAGCAATAAAGAGGAACAAAAATGGATAAATATAGCTATTTTCTATCCAGCGCTTACACAACAAAACTACATTGTTATGAGCTTCTTAGATATAAGCCAGTACAAATTTGCAGAAAAAAAGCTACAAGATAGTGTTGCTAAATCAAAACAGATGGAGGAAACAAAATCTAACTTCTTAGCCACAATGAGCCACGAGCTTAGAACACCAATGCAAAGTGTATATGGGCTATTAGAACTTATATCTAGTGAGGCCTTATCAGATGAGGTTACAAAAATGGCAATGACTGCTAAAAAATCTGCAAGTGGTATGTTAGAAATATTAGACGATATACTAGATTTGGCTAAAGTAAATGCTGGCAAAATGGAGCTAGATTTATTTGAAGTACCAGTTAGAACACTTGCATATGGCGCTATTGAATGTATGGAAGTAAAACTTAATAATGATAAAGTAAAGCTAGTCGCAAAAATAGAAGAAGATGTTCCATTTGTCATTATTGGCGACCCAACAAAACTTAGACAAATTTTGCTAAATCTACTTGGAAATGCAATAAAATTTACAGAAGAAGGTGGCATTACTTTGAAAATCTCTACAAAGACCAAACATATAAAGGTCAATAATGATGATAAGGAAGTGGCTCTTCGTTTTGAAATTATAGACACAGGGCTTGGAATGCCACAAAGCGTTGCAGACAAACTGTTTCAACCATTTACTCAAGCAGATAGTTCTACATCTAGAAAATTTGGTGGCACAGGGCTTGGGCTTTCTATATCACACAAGTTAGTAGAGCTTATGGGAGGAAAAATAGGTGTCAACAGTAAAGAAGGTGAGGGAAGTTGTTTTTGGTTTGAAATTCCAACAAAAGCGCTTGGGACTAAAACGGTAACTGAGCTTCCAAATCTAGATGGTATTGCTGTTTTGTCTATAGAAGACCACCCAGCAGCAGCAAAAGAAATAAAATCTTCTCTATCTTCAATGGGGGCAAATGTTGATAGCTGTTCAAGCTTTAAAGAAGCTATGAGCCTAATAAAAAAACGCCCCTTTGATGTTGCTGTTATTGACCAAGGGCTGCCAGATGGGCTGGGGATAGATATAGCAAAAGCCGCCGTTGAAATACAACCAGCCATGGGGCTTATTATATACACAGTCAGAGATGATATAGGCCTGCAACATTCGGCGAAAACTCTGGGGGCTAAATATCTAACAAAACCAGCTAGTAGATTAGGGCTAGGAGAGGCTGTAAAAGCTGCTGCAAAGAAGAATATTGTTGCAAGTATGAGTAATAAACCAAAAAAATTACTAATTGCTGAGGATACAGAATCTGTTAGATATGTATTAGAAAAACAACTAAAAAAGCTGGAGGTTGAGGCAGATTTTGTTGAAAATGGCAAAGAAGCTCTAAAAATATTAGAAAAAAACGAACATGGAATTTTATTTACTGACTTGCATATGCCAGAAGTTGATGGCTATGAGCTTACCTCTGCAATAAGAAATAAAGAGGTGGAGGAAAATAAAACTTCAATAGAAGAAAAATTACCGATAATAGTAATAACCGCAGATGTGCAAATGTCCCAAAGGCAAGCCTATATGTCGCATGGTTTTGATGAATGCCTTTTAAAACCAATTAGCTTAGGACAGTTAAAACAACTGTTAATTAGATGGGGAATATTGAAAGATAAAATCCAAAAAGAAAATAAAAGCACCGATATCCCCCAAAAAAAAGAAAATAACACTAATAGTGATGAGCCACCAATAAATAAAGAAGATTTAATAAAACATATGGGTGGTTTTGATGCCTCTACCATTGATATGGTAAAAATGTTTGTGCAAATGACAAGTAAAAATATTGAAGAAATTAAAGCTGCTTTTTTAGAAAAGAATATATCTAAACTTGCAGAAATAGCACATAGCTTAAAAGGAGCAGCCCGCTCTGCTTGCTGTAACAGGTTAGGTAATGTTGCTGCGTCTATTCAAGACATATCTGACAAAGGAATATTAGTGAACGAAGATGACATCAATAAAATAACAGAAGAATTTACAAATATTGAAGAATATATAAAAGAGTTAGAAAAAGAATTTAACTAAATTAAAACTAGCGACGCTAATCCTAAAAATGCAAAAAATCCAATCACATCAGTTACTGTTGTTAAAAAAACAGCAGAAGACAAAGCAGGGTCATAGCCCATTTTAGCAAAAGTAACTGGAATTATAACACCTGCAAAGCCTGCAACTACTAAATTAACAATCATTGCAAGCCCAATTACAAGCCCAAGTACAGGGCTAGAAAACCAAAGCCAAACAGCAACCCCTATAATTACTGCAAAAGACAGCCCGTTTAAAACACCAACAGCAATTTCTTTTAAAACCACTCTAATTGCGTTTGCAGATGAAAGCTCCTTAGTGGCAAGCGCTCTGACAGCAACGGTTAGTGTTTGAGTACCCGCGTTTCCACCCATAGATGCAACAATTGGCATTAAAACAGCAAGTGCAACTATTTCTTTTATTGTGCCTTCAAAAATACCAATTACCAAAGATGCTAAAATTGCAGTTAGCAAGTTAATGGCAAGCCATAAAAACCTTGCCTTAGCCGTATCTATGGCAGCGCGATATATATCTGTGTTACTGGTTACACCACCAATTTTTAAAAAATCTTCCCCAGCTTCTTCGTCAATTATCCCAACAATGTCATCAACTGTGATTACTCCGACCAGTCTGCTATCCTCATCAATAACAGGGGCAGATACAAGACCATATTTTCTAAATAAAAATGCAACTTCTTCTTGGTCAGCGTTTACTGATACTGGGTGAGGGTGAGAGTTTTCTAAAAACTCCTCCATTTTTATGTTGCGCCTTGATTTTAATATATGGCTTAAAGGGACTTTACCAATTACATGATGCATTGGGTCAACTATAAATATATCATAAAAATCTTGCGGCAATGTAGAACTTGCAGCACGTAGATAATCTAGAGTTTTTCCCACACTCCAAAATTTAGGAATAGATACAAATTCTCTTTGCATCAATCTTCCAGCACTATCTTCTGGGAAGGTTAGACCTTCTTCTAAAACCACCCGCATAGTTCTAGATAAAGTACGTAGCGCCTCTTTTTGTTTATCCTTGTCAAGACTCTCTAACAGCAAAAGGGCATCATCACTATCTAGCTTATTTATAATACTAGCTATGCGTAGTACGTCCATACGTTCTAATATTTCATCACGCAAATTATCATCTAAGAAGGTAAAAATTTCTGCATCAATACCATCATCTAAAATATTTATTAGCTGGTATCTGCTATCTTCATCTATTTTTGAAATAAGCTCCGCAATATCTGGAGGCTCTAGCTCGGCACATATTTGCTGTATTTTTTTTACTTTACCTTCGTGTAAATACTGCGATATTTCTCTGATTACATCATCAGATAGAGAAAATTCTTTATGTTCAATATCCTCGTACAGCTCTACTTCTTGTAGAGTTTTTTTATTTTCATCTGTATTTTTTAACTCTAACACGACTGTACCACCTTAAAAGTAACTAACAATTTTTCTTTTTCAATTCTGCCTCTAAAGCCTGCACTTCAACGGTTGTAATCGCAGTGGCATTTATAATACCCCTTGCAGTTACAGAGGGAACTAAAATATGTGATGGTCTTTTTAGCCCCAGTAACAAAGGTCCAATAACCACACTATCACCAAGTATTTTTGTCATATTAAAAGCAATATTAGCCGCGCTAATATTTGGCATAACTAAAAGATTCGCTGTGCTTTTTAAGTCTGACTCTGGGTGGAGCAATCCTCTAATGCGAACAGACATAGCAGCATCAGCTGTCATTTCACCATCTATTTCAAAATTTGGGTTTTTTTCCCGAATAAGCTCGGTTGCTTTTCGCATTTTTTCAGCCTCTGGATGTTCATTAGAGCCGAAGTTTGAATGTGATAAAAGAGCAATTCTTGGAGTAACTCCAAATCTTTTTATTTCTTCTGCGGCAAGTATTGTCATTTCGCACAATTCTTCCGCAGTTGGGTCTTCATTAACATAGGCATCACAAATAAAATATGTACCTTTGTTAGAAATTAAAACATTCATAGCCGCTGGATGAGAAATTCCATCTTTTAGGCCTATCACCCCAACTATATTTTTTAGATGTTTTCTGTATCTACCAATTGTACCGCATATCATAGCATCAGCATCGTTCATATATACCATCATGGCCGCAATCAGCGATTCGCGAGTTCGCATATGCGCCTTTGCCACAGCAGGGGTTATGCCTTTTCTTGAACATAATTTATAGTAATTATACCAATAGCTTTTGTATCTTGGGTCTTTGTCAATATTTACAAGCTCAAAATCTCTGCCCGCCTCTAGCCTTAGACCTGCTTTTTTGATACGGTTTAAAATAATTTTCTCACGCCCAATTAAAATAGGTTTTGCCAGCCCATCATCAACAATTGTTTGCACTGCGTGCAACACTCTTAGTTCCTCGCCCTCTGCAAATGCTATTTTTTTTGGGTCTTTAGCTGCCTGCGTATATACAGGGCGCATCAATTGTCCAGACTTATACACATA
>JALTWL010000098.1 GCA_027047045.1 Micavibrio sp. | reverse complement strand
AAGATTATTGTTGGTAAAGCGTCCAAACCAGAAGAAATGGAAGGCTCATCTGGGCATGGAAAACATTCTCACGGTGAAAAAATGAAGATGCCTATGAAACATGATATGAAAGATATGAAAGCTACTATGGGGCATGATATGAAAGAAAAAAAAGAACATGACCATGATGAAAGCAAAAAAGAAGATAGAAAAATCCTATATTGGGTAGCTCCAATGGATCCTAATTTTAGGAGAGATAAACCAGGAAAATCACCAATGGGAATGGACCTTGTTCCAGTATATGAAGATGATAAAGGCAAGGAAGAAAAACATGGAGATGACCATTCTCATTAAATAATAATTTAATAATATAATTTTATTGTTATAAAAAATAATAATAAAAATCCAACCCAAACAGGAGATTTGATATGTCAAAAAAACATACGTGTTGTGAAGAAAAAAATAATAATAATGATAAGAGTAATGATAACAACAACATGGTCAAAGACCCTGTTTGTGGTATGGATGTTGATGTGGATAAAACTGAATATCATTTTTCTTATAAAAAAAATGACTATCACTTTTGCAGTGAGAAATGTTTAGGTAAGTTTGAAAAAAATCCAGATGAATTTTTAAAGCCAAAAACACCAGAAGTTGTGGCTGAAGGAATAATTTATACTTGTCCAATGCACCCAGAAATTGAACAAATAGGACCTGGAAGTTGTCCTATATGCGGTATGGCTTTAGAGCCAAAAGATATGATAGGGGCTGAAGAAGATACAACTGAACTTGACGATATGACAAGACGTTTTTGGGTATGCGCTGCTCTTTCAATACCAGTATTGCTATTGGTGATGTTTGATCATCTTCCAGGAAAACCAATGGAAGATTATATAAGTCCAACGGTTTCTCTTTGGTTAGAATTTGCTTTGGCATCACCAGTCATGCTTTGGGGGGCAATCCCATTTTTTCAAAAAGCTTGGGCATCAATTGTAAGTCGTAATTTAAATATGTTTACTTTGATTGGTATTGGTACAGGAGTTGCATATATTTATAGTGTAATTGGAGCAATTGCACCTGATATTTTTCCAGATAAAATGCGAGATGCAAATGGAATAGTTGATGTTTATTTTGAGGCTGCCGCCGTTATTATTACACTTGTTATGTTAGGGCAAGTCTTAGAGCTTAAAGCGCGTTCACAAACAAGCAGTGCAATTAAAAAATTATTGAATTTAGCTCCTAAACAAGCGCGTATAATAATGCCTGATGGTACAGAAAAAGATATAGATTTAGACAAAGTACAAAGCGGCGATAAGCTAAGAGTAAGACCAGGGGAGGCAGTGCCTGTTGATGGTATAATTTTAGAGGGTAAAACAACAATAGACCAATCAATGATAACGGGTGAGGCTATGCCTGTAAGCAAAGTTGAAGGGGATAAAGTTATCGGTGCTACCCTTAATCAAAGTGGTGGTTTTGTGATGGTTGCTGAACATGTTGGTAAAGAAACTCTACTTTCAAAAATAGTCCATATGGTAGCAGAGGCGCAAAGAAGTCGCGCTCCCATTCAAAAAATGGCAGATATGGTTGCAGGATATTTTGTTCCAGCTGTGCTTGTTATATCAATTATAACTGCAATTGTTTGGGGGGGCTGGGGGCCTGAGCCTAGACTTACTTATGCAATCATTAACGCAGTTGCTGTTTTGATTATTGCGTGTCCGTGTGCGCTTGGGCTTGCGACGCCTATGTCAATTATGGTTGGCACTGGACGTGGAGCTGAAATGGGTATTTTAATTAAAAATGCCGAAAGTCTAGAGTTAATGGAAAAAATAAATGTACTAGTTGTGGATAAAACTGGCACTTTGACTGAGGGCAGACCTAAACTTGCCTCAATCATTGCAGCTGATGGTTATGATAAAAATCAGCTGTTAATTATGGCAGCTAGCTTAGAAATTGGCAGTGAACATCCACTAGCAAAGGCAATAGTCGAAGGTGCAGAGGTAGGAGCGCTTTCTATAATGAAACCAAAAGAATTTAAATCTATTACTGGTAAGGGGGTAACGGGCATTGTAGAGGGTAGGCAAGTTGCGCTTGGTAATAGTAAATTGATGGATATGCTAAATATTGAGATGGGCAATATCGTTAAACAAGCAGATGAGTTGCGTCAAAATGGCGAAACTGTTATGTTGCTTGCAATTGACAGTAAATTAGCTGGCTTAATTAGTGTTGCCGACCCAATCAAAAAGACAACTCCAGATGCTATAGATACGCTTAGAAAAGATGGGGTAAGAATAGTTATGATGACAGGCGACAATGAAGTAACAGCAAAAGCCGTTGCTGATAAACTGCATATAGATGAGGTTGAGGCAGATGTATTACCAGAGCGTAAAAATGAGGTTGTCAGAAAATTGCAAGAAAAAGGCTACAAAGTTGCAATGGCAGGTGATGGTATTAACGATGCGCCCGCTTTGGCACAAGCAGATGTTGGAATTGCTATGGGTACTGGCGCAGATATTGCAATGGAAAGCGCAGAAGTTACCTTAGTTAAAGGAGATTTAAATGGGGTAGTAAAAGCAAGAAAATTAAGTAAAATGACTATGCGCAATATTAGAGAAAATCTATTTTTTGCATTTATTTACAATGCATCTGGAGTACCAATTGCGGCAGGAGTTTTATATCCAGTATTTGGTCTATTACTAACGCCAATTATTGCAAGTATAGCTATGGTATTTAGCTCTTTATCTGTAATAATGAATTCGCTTAGATTAAAAAAGGTTAAAATATAAAGTTAAGCTGTAATATAAATTATTTGGCTTTATAATGGGAATTGTCTAATATACAAATATAATAAACTTAAATTAGGAGGGAAAAAATGAAATCAATCAAATATTTTATGTCTGCAATGGTAGTTGCTATTGTTATTTTGGTAAATAATGCAGCTTTTGCAGAAGTGCATATAGTGGAGATGTTAAACAAGGGTGATGAAGGTACAATGGTATTTAAACCAGCGATTACATTTGCAAAAGCTGGTGATACTATTAAATTTATACCAACAGATAAGGGACATAATGTTGTCAGTTTTAAGGATATGTTACCTGAAGGTGTTGCTCCGTTTAAATCCAAGATGAATAAGGAATTTGAACTGGTCGTTGAAAAAGATGGTAGCTATGGTTTTTATTGTCAACCACATTTGCCTATGGGAATGGTTGGGCTTGTTGTTGTTGGCGACAATGTTAATTTAGCTGATATTAAATTGGGTAAAAAAGTAAAGGGCAAAGCTAAAAAGCGTTTTGAGAAATATATTGCCGATGCTGTAAAAGAATAAGCAATATATTGCTAGTGTAAATGCCAATATTCTCGCCAATTTTATTGACGATAATATGGTGCGGAAATGTAAAAGGAGTAATGAAGACATGTTTAAATTAAGAAATATTTTTGTAATAATGGTTGCTTTTGGGGTAGTTATATTATTTTCTCAACAAATATTTGCAGAGAATATTGTAAAGATGGAAAATGCAGTTAAGGCTGTATCTGTTGATGGAGAAAAATCAATGAAAGAAAATATCCAAGAAAAAGCACAAGAAAAAATGAAAGAAATTGTACCACAAGAAGTCAAAGATACAGTACAACAAGACATGAAAAAACATGAAGAACATAATATGTCAGCACTTACCAAAATAGACATTCAATATGTATGTATGGTAAATAATAAAAAATTTGATAAACCACAAATTCCAGTTGAGGTAAATGGTAAAACTTACTATGGCTGTTGTGAAATGTGCAAAGCAAGATTGACTGCATCAGAGGAGTTAAGACAAGCTGTTGATCCTTTGAGTGGTAAGATTGTTGATAAAGCAACTGCAATTGCTGCATCTGATAGTCATGGTCAAGTTTATTATTTTGAAAATGAAGAAAATATGTTGCTTTTTAATAAACAGAAATCTAAATCAGAAAAATAAAAGACTCTGAGTTAAGGAGTGGTTATGAAGCTCAGTTTTTTAGGAGCTGCAAAAACAGTTACAGGTTCTAAATATTTGTTGGAAACAGCGGGATATAAGGTACTTATTGATTGCGGTTTATTCCAAGGTTTAAAGGAACTTAGGCTTAAAAACTGGGCGGATTTTCCCCTCCCACCAAGTAAGATTGATGCAGTTATTTTAACTCATGCCCACATAGACCATAGTGGCTATATCCCACTTTTGGTTAAAAAAGGATTTAAGGGTAGTATATATTGCTCTCCTGCTACTCGGGATTTGTGTGAAATTTTACTTAAAGATAGTGGATATTTACAAGAGGCAGAGGCAGAACGTGCCAATAGATATGGATATACAAAACATAGCCCAGCAAAACCACTATATACAAAAAATGATGCAGAAGATGCACTTAAATATTTTGTAACTGTGCCATATGATAGAGAAAATGTCCTAAAAGATGACTTAAAATTTAGCCTACACAGGGCTGGGCATATACTTGGTTCATCTTTTGTAAAGATTAAAAATGACTTCACTTCAATATTATTTTCAGGTGATATTGGCAGGCCAAATGATAAAGTTATGGTAGAGCCTGCAAAAATACAAAATGCTGACTATATAGTGGTAGAATCAACTTATGGGGATAGACTACATGAAAAAGTAGAAATTGAAGAAAAATTAGCAAAAATTATAAATTCTACTGTTCAAAAAGGGGGGAGTGTTGTAATTCCTGCCTTTGCCGTTGGAAGAACTCAAACTGTCCTATATTATATAAATGATTTACAGGTAAAAGGAAAATTACCTGATGTTCCTATTTTTTTAGATAGTCCTATGGCTATCAATACTACAGATTTAATGTGTAAATATAAAAATGAACACAGACTTGCATTAGGGCTTTGTAAAGATGTTTGCTCAATTGCAACAGCAACCAAAACTGTTGAGGAATCTAAACAGATTTTAAGAAGTCGTGTACCTGCAATTATAATTGCGGCTAGCGGAATGGCAACTGGGGGTAGAGTTCTACATCACTTAAAACATTTTTTACCAGATAGAAATAGCACTATTTTATTTACAGGTTATCAAGCAGCAGGTACTAGAGGAGATAGAATAATAAAAGGAGAAAAAGAAATAAAAATACATGGTGCTTGGCATCAGGTAAGGGCAAGAGTTGAGCAAATACAAGGGCTTTCTGCCCATGCTGATTATTTAGAAATATTAGATTGGCTCGCAAATTTTAGAAATACTCCCAAAAAAGTTTTTATAACACATGGGGAAGAAAAATCAGCTTTATCTATGCAAGAAAAAATCAGCAGTAAATTTGCTTGGAATACTATTGTTCCTAAATATTTACAAACAGAAGAATTGTAAGAGGAAATATAAATGGTAAAAGATAATAATATCCCTCAAACATGTGAACAAACATGCCAATGTCGTGGGCATGATGGTCCTACTAGGTTAATAGTTTTAACTGGAGGTCCTGGAGCTGGTAAAACAGCAGTATTAGAGATAGTTATGAAACAGCTTTGTGAACATGTTGCAATTTTGCCAGAGGCTGCATCTATTATTTTTGGTGGTGGTTTTTGGCGAATGGAATCTAAAACTGGTAAAATGGCAGCGCAGCGGGCAATTATGTATGTGCAAAGAGAAATGGAAAATTTAGTTTTAGATGAAAAAAAATGGTCAACTGGGCTATGTGATAGAGGACTAGCCGATGGGCTTGCATATTGGCCTAATGATGAGGGTGATTATTGGCGCGCCTTGGGTATAAGCAAAGAACAAGTATATGATAGATATTATTCTGTTATTCATCTCAGAACCCCAGATGCAAATAGTGGTTACAACCATCAAAATCATTTAAGAATAGAAACGGCAGAGGAAGCTGCCCAAATAGATGAGAAAATTCACAATATATGGAAAAAACATCCAAAATATCATATGGTAGAAACAGAGGCAGAATTTATGATAAAAGCTAAAAAAACCATTGATTTTATTAGAGAAGATTTGCCTGAATGTTGTCGTATTCCATTGTTTTCGTAATTATAAAATAAAAATAAGACTATGACTGATAATTTAATAAATGGTAAGGAAAAACAATCTTATATAATTAAGGGTATGGATTGCCGTAGCTGTAAAACAAAAATAGAGAGTGCAGTTAGTAAAATTGATGGAGTTATAAATTCTAACTTAAATTACATATCTGAAAAATTATTAGTTGAGGTAGATGCTAAAAGGGCAG
>JALTWL010000097.1 GCA_027047045.1 Micavibrio sp. | reverse complement strand
AAAAATATATATGTGGAATTTGTATTTTTTTCTATAAAAAAACTTGCATAAATATCAAAATTGGACTCAATAATTATATTTGGTTTATATTTATTTATAAATACCATAAACTCTTTTAAATTATGAAAAATTTTCCCTCCATTCTTTTCAAATTTATCTAATATTTCTACATAGTAGTAATTTAAACCCTTTATAGTTGGTACAAAAATGTACTTAATATTTTTATCAATGTTTTCTAATGTCTCATCTGTAATAATTCTAACAGGAATCTTATTGAAATAAGTGTATTCAAATGCTTTATAAACAGGATAAATAACTTTTTTAAAAGCCTGTTCATAATCAGGTATATAACTATTTCTTGATTGTTCAGAAAATAAGACTCCTATTTCTCCATACGGAACCAAGGCTTCAAAGTTTATCAAACTTTTTAATTTCCTATTTAATTTAAACCCTTCAAGAAGGAATTTTACCTTTTTATTTTTTAGAAAACTTTCCCAAATATTTATATTTGAAATATTTCCTCCTGAAATAATTAGAGAAGATGTTTTTTTTAAAGTACTAATATCAATGGCTTCTGGAATCCAAATATGAGCTGGTCTTCCATAAGCTCCATCCCTAATAAGAGTATATCCTAGTATAAGCCTTACCCTATCATCAAGATTATAACCTTTAGGTATTTTGAACAAAAAATCCTTTTTCCCTGACGCATATTTCCTAGCTGGTATATTAAACTCAGATTTTACAGAATCCGCTATTGTCATCAATCTTGAAGATAAATGATGATCAAGTAATGTAGGATAAAGATGAAGACTTATTATAAAAACCACATCCGGATTTATCTGTTTTACAGCTTTTTTCCACTCTATAAACGCTTCTTCTACAGTTCTATTGTTAAACTCTACATAATATTTAGCCCATACTACATCCTGTGGATCCGGTTTATTTGGAGGTTCCATATTGTATTCTTTCCTGAATCTCTCTTTACAATAATTACACCAGCATCCATATATAGGCATATGTGTTGCATCAAAATATAAGCCATCAACTCCTAATTTGGCAAGTTCTATTAACCGTCCTTTCACAATTTCTCTATAAGGGCTGTTAAAACATAAATGATAGCCACGCC
>JALTWL010000096.1 GCA_027047045.1 Micavibrio sp. | reverse complement strand
TACTACTCTACTTTTTGGGGTTCCTTGTTTATCTTTAATTAAAATCCAATTATTACTTCCATCAATTTGAATTGACTGGTCACCAACATAAATTATTTCTGAATTTATTGTTCCACTTTTAATTTTATCAGCTATTAAACTACTTATATATGCATCACCTATAGCTGCTTTTGAAATCCATTGTTCAATATTATTTGAATCTATTTTTTCAGGTACAGGAAATATTGAAAAATCGTCTAACAAACATCCATTACCATCAGAACGTTCATGAGAAGGCGCTACTCCATATTTTATGTTTGTCGCATATGATGGTATTTTTACAATATCGCCTATATTTATCCAATCGTTAGTTGTGTTTGAATTTTGTGTAGAAATAGAGAATGCTTTTCCATTTATTGTTGCTTTTATGTTTCTCGCATAAGCTAATCCATCTGTAATTGATGATGGATAGTGATAAACGGCGATATTTATTGATTCTACTGTATAATCATTTATAGCTGTATCATTAGCAGTTACAAAATTAAATGTAATGGTTTCATATGTAGTTGATGTTGAATAGTAAGCTACAGAATCTATCCAAGTAAGACTTCCATCTATTTTACTTTTCCCTACTATATACGCATAAATTCTAGAATTTGCGCCAACGGCTTGTGCAGTAGCATCTACTTTTAGTTCTGCTTGTATTGTTAACACGTCCCCTGGACGTACAATATAATTATCTGGGTTGTTTACGTCATATAATGTTTCAATGAAAAATGGATAACCATTACCACTATATTCACTATTTCCTGTAGTCATTACATCATCTAATAAATTAGCGTCCCAATATATTATGTTTCCACCGCTAGGCGGAGTCGTACCATCTTTTGATTTAATATAAGATTGAAACCTTACACGCTTTGCTAATAATGCTGTTTGTACTTTATCTGGTAATAATGCAGACGCCCAATTACCTATAAAACGTGAGTCTTTTCCACTACCAGACGTACTTATATCTAAACATGTTCCTCCATTGCGTCCTAAATTACTTTTTGTTATTGTACCATTGGATGGATTTGGCAGTTCGTTTATTTGAACATCTGTTTCCCAATTACGGACAAAAACACCACTATCATCAGCCGTTCCTACTGG
>JALTWL010000095.1 GCA_027047045.1 Micavibrio sp. | reverse complement strand
CACAAAATTAAAAAAAAATTAAAAGTAACAAAGTAATATAAAAAATAAATAAATAATTAAAAAAAGTGTTGCAAACATCCAAAATGACATACAAACTTCACTAATGTCAATATATATGTATACATGAAAACAGTCAAAATGCATTACGCGTCACATGAAAGATACATACACATCAATTCAATTAAGAGTTACAGAATGATCTGAAGATATTCCATTTTGTTAAGAACTACTTGGTACAACGAGGAAACAAAATCACTGAACATCACCAGTATAAAGAGACACACAAAAACCAGCCAGCTGTCTACAAGAAAGGTTTACTCGATATGACTGGTCAAAGTGGAGATAACTCATCATTGATATAGCAAGCACTGATTCATGTATATAAAAATAAAAATTATGTATTTAATTTTAATTTTTGTAAATAAAATGTTAGCCAGAAGCTCATAAGAATCAACAGTAGACAAGAATTGACAAACTTAGCTGCAAGCAGTTTATCAGCTAAAGACAGAATAAACTAATATAGTGTTTCTAAACCAGCAGTTAACAAGAATCAGCAGTACACAACATTAAATCACCTAGGACAAGGAGTTTGTTAAACAGGATTAGTACTTAAAATTGATCACATCAGTGTAGTGTATGTAAGCCATCAGTTAACAAGAATCATAGTACCAAACAAATTGTTTTAAAAAAAAATCATATCACATAATAACCTGTAGTGCATTACATAACATTAGTGCTTACACCAAATGAACATACTAAAACAGAGATTCTAAACCAGCAGTTAAGGAGAATCATCAACAGACAAAATGAAAACACATAGGAACAAGCAGTTTATTAATTAAAATCAGTGCTTATCCCAAATGAATACATACTATAGTGTAGTTTAGCAAGCAATGAACAGCAGTCAACACTCAGTTGACCTAGCAGCAAGCAGTTTAGGAGTGAAACTCAGTACATAGCATAAGTAAACAAACTAATTAATGTAGTGTATGTAAATGTGTAAGCCAGCAGTTCAAAATAATAAACACCACACAACAATTAAACCAATTAGGAAACAAGAGTTATTGCATAAATTGGCACTTAGCTCATTTGAACACACTAATATAGTGTTTCAAAGCCAGCACCTGAAAA
>JALTWL010000094.1 GCA_027047045.1 Micavibrio sp. | reverse complement strand
TAAAATTACCTATATTCAACTTATTCTTCTCCTTGACAAAAATTTTTACTAAATCATATCAAATATGACAATTATTGTCATAACATTTGCTTATAACCTAAATAATTTTTGGCATATATATTGTATAATTAAATACAGAAAATATTAAAACCATTAAGGAGGTATCTACAATGATGTACCAAGAGTTGGCTCTGGAACAAAAGGAAGAGTGTAAAGAAGAAAAAAGAAGGGTTCAAAAAGGTTTCACACTTATTGAGCTACTTGTAGTTATTGCAATTATTGCTATTTTAGCAGCAATTGCTATTCCACAGTTTACAAAATACAAGAAAAAAGCTGCTAAAGCCGCTGCTGAAAATGCTATAGCTCAATGTATTTCTGAAGCTGCAGCTGCTTATGCTGATGATGCAAAAAACACATCTAAAGATTGCGTAGTAGGAAACACAACTATAACAGTTAACTTAGATGCAGATACAGGTGAAGTAACATCTATTACTAATGCAAATAGTGTTTCTTATTCTGGATATACTTTTAATTGTTCTTACTCTAATAATAAGGTTACATGTAACTAATAACAAAAGCGGTCTTTTAAGGCCGCTCTTAATTTAGCAATGAAAAAAAACGGCTTTACTTTAATAGAGCTTTTAATAGTAATAGCTATAATAAGTATATTGGTAGCTATAGCTATTCCTCAATATACAAAGTATAAAAAAAGAAGTGCTATTGCTGCGGCAACAGAAGCTATAAGAATTTGTATAAAGGAGCTTGCCACATATTACAGTGATGATAATTCTGTAACAAGTTTAGATTGCGAAATACCAAATACAAATACAACATGTCCTCTTTCTTTATCAGAAACTAGTGGGCAATTCTATATAACAACATCGAACTGTACATTTACAATAGAAGGATATACAATAACTTGTTCCATAGATTCTAGTAATAGAGTATCTTGTAAGTAAATATATACTCTCACTACATACTTAATATTAATATATACAACAAAAATTTAAATAAAAAACTCCCGTGGCAAAATAAAGGTAAAAACCACTGGAGGTACATACAATGACATACAAAGATTATATAACAACAGTTTATGTAATTGTAGACGAGGTATTAAAGTTGATAAGACAC
>JALTWL010000093.1 GCA_027047045.1 Micavibrio sp. | reverse complement strand
CTTCCTAAATCACGTGAGAGACTATAGTAGCTTTCTTATCTCACTGTCTATGGTTCTCAACTATATATGTCAGACACAAATGAAATGGTGAAGAATGTCTGTTGATCTGGAGATAATAAATTATTTTAAAAAAAGAAAATAAAAAGGAACAAAATTGTGTCACATTCAAAAGTCAGTCAGATATGGCCTTTGGGCTAGTTCTTGTTTCAAACAGTGTTCTCCTGCTGCATACCAAAGGCCATGATATGTATTATCTTGTTTATGCTGCAGTCCACGTAATAGATTCTTTGATGCTAACACTCTGTGATGTGGCAGCTGTAAATTTCTTCATAACTATGTGGTCCCTAATTGTATCTGTAATACAACATAATGTGCTGAGTACATCATTAATAAACACAGATTTACGTTTTCAACAAATTGACTGAAATCATCAAATTGTTCATGCCTATTTGACATTTCATACTAGTTTCATTAATCTCAAAAGCAACAAGACTCAGTCTGATAAAACATTTTGAATCTGGGTGAGACTGTTTTCTTCTTCTTAAAAAAACAAACAAAAAGTTATGTCATTTGAGATATTTTGTTACGCCAATAAGTTACAAAGCTCACATTTCTTGTAAAAGGTACTACATGCATGCAAACAGGCCACACGAAAGTAACATCCAAAAGCTATTAGAGAAGAAGAGCCAGTTAAGTGATGCTGTAAGAACAAGATGAACACCAGACTTGTGTGGTTCATCACTCTCGGGCTGCACACTGTCTGATGTAACACTGACAACAAGTGGTTATGGCTAAGCAGACATAACATGGCAGGTAGAAGATTGAGCTGATAACCATACATAATAATGGCAAGGATGGGTCACTTACGAAATGGTTTTCGTGTTCCAACAACAAGATAAAAACTTAAAACGCCTCAGTTATTCCCATAAAAACATTTTTTTATGATAGACACCTTTCTCCACTGAAGGACCAGTGTTTTGTTAAGTGATAGTGTTTGTGAAGTATCACCTACAGTAAGAAAAATATTTTTAAAATTTGGAAAATATAACAGATTATTTTGAAGGGAGGATGTAATACAAAAAAGGAAAGAAGAAATATTTAATATTTTATTTAATAACATATTTTCTTTACAATT
>JALTWL010000092.1 GCA_027047045.1 Micavibrio sp. | reverse complement strand
ACCGACCTGGATGCAACTGGCCATAGGGGAAGTAGTCGGCACCAACAATGGTCTGCGCTTTAAAATAGCTCACCTGGTTACCTCCTCTGCCTTGGGCGAGCTTTCTGTCCGTTATCACGGCTAACACGTTACCTAAGTGATTTTTGAGTTCGTAGCGCTTCCTGTCCCTGCAGCGGCGAAGTACCGGACCGTACATGTTGCGCATGTCCCGACCTACGGGGTCTATGCCGAGACGGGTGGAGGCCTTTAAATTCATTAAATCACGCTTCTAAGTATATACAGCATTTCTAATTACTGCTCATTATTTTATTTTGTCATAATCAATTGGCTCGCGAGTATACCTCCATTCATAAACTTTAGTTGTTATTTCAAGCGGCATACCTTTGGCTATTTTGTATTTATATATTAACAGATATGTTTCGTTCATATTGTCATATCCTGTTTCATGCATTGCACCATATGCTATTAAGACTATTGTATCTCTATTAATTTTCACTTCATCTATAATAAGATCCCGATAATGGCCACAATTAACATCAGGCTTAATACCATGTATCACTTCATACGGAATATATAAATTTTTCTCTTTATCAAGAAATACCCCATAACACTCCAAAAAATACCCGGTATTATCACCAATTCGTATCGGTGGATATGGCCCTTTTGCATTATCTAACCCAAGTAATTTATAGGTTACTTTATTATTCAAAATTTCATTAATTATCTTACAATATTCTATATCACTTTTGAGTTTATTAAATGCAATGCAAGAGTAATTAATTGACATTAAAATTAACAACATGCATAAAATCTTTATATAATTCATTTTTTAATATTTTTCTTTTGGAGGTATCATTGTATTATCTATTTTGGTTTTATCAACACCTAGAATAGTATTCCTATTTATATCTACAATATGTCCGTGTTTGTATAAGAAATAATTTTGTCTTCCGGTCTTAAAAGGAAATAATTCGTTAGCAGCTTCTGCTCCTTCTTCGAAATTATTAATCCCAAATGACGGCTCAGGTGTATTTGGGTCATTCACAATCTTGCCTTCCTCATCTCGTATAGCATCGAGTCCATCTAACGCATCCCCGTAATGTACGTATTCATGTATGAACAGCTTGGTTAAATCCATCT
>JALTWL010000091.1 GCA_027047045.1 Micavibrio sp. | reverse complement strand
TGGCATTTATGCGTGGGCGCACGCTTTCAAATGCATGTATAGTCTTAGATGAGGCTCAAAATACAACTGCAATGCAAATGAAAATGGTTTTAACTCGTTTAGGGCAAAATAGTAAAATGATAATTACAGGCGACCCTAGCCAAATAGATTTACCAAGAAATGTTGTATCTGGGCTAAATGAGGCTATGAAAGTCCTAGAAGGGGTAGAAAATATAACATATATTAAATTTACTGAAGAAGATGTGGTAAGAGATGAACTTGTTGCCAAAATAGTAAAAGCATATGATTGGCATAACAAAAAAATATCAAAACAAAATTATGATAACAAATAATTTAAATATCAATATTAATATTGAAGATAATAGATGGCAAAAAAATTGTCCCTATATTAAAGAGATTGTAAAAAGAGCAATAAAACAAACATACAGCAGAGCAATCCATAATTTACCGCAGCTAAAAAATATGCAAGAGGTCTTTGTAAATATAGAGCTTAGCTGTGATAAAATTATCCAAGAACTTAATTTTCAATATAGAAACAAAAACAGTCCGACAAATGTTCTTTCTTTTCCTCAATTAGATACAAAAACAGAGGTGCTCTTTCCAGAAATTCCAGTTATATTGGGAGATATTATTTTGGCATTTGAAACTTGCCAAAGAGAGGCAAAAGACAATAAAATAAAATTTGTTGAACATTTATGCCATTTAGTGATACATGGTTCTTTACATTTACTTGGCTTTGACCATATAAAAGATAAAGAGGCCAAAGAAATGGAAAAACTTGAAACTAATATAATGTTAGAATTAGGCTACGGTAACCCTTATTTAGGAGTTGATTAAAAATTATTATGGAATATCATACACAAGATTGTAGGCAAGATGTTGCCAGTACAAATATTGATAATATAGACAATGAAGAACATAAATATAGTTCAAAATCTAAAAAGGGTTTATTTGAAAAACTTAAAAAGCTTTTACCTTTTTCTAAAAATGAAACTTCTGTTAGAGAGGTCATAGAGGAACTAATAGAAGAAGATGAAAATAGACATGATAAATCTGTAGAAGCTCATGAAAGAGCTTTAATTTCCAATATACTGAATTTGCGTGATTTGCCTGTGGTTGATGTAATGATACCTAGAGCGGATATTCTAGCAGTTGATATTAGAACTTCTATTGATGAGTTATTAGATATTCTAACAGAAAAACCACATAGCAGGCTACCTGTTTATCATGATAATTTGGATAATATTATTGGCGCTGTTCATATGAAAGATTTAATTTCAGTTGTTGCAAATTGGGAACAAAAGCAAATTGCAGCAAAAGATAATAACGAAAAAAGTTGCAGTTTTAATTTAAAAGAATATTTGAGAAATGTTTTGGTTGTATCTCCTGCTATGCGGGTGCTTGATTTACTTTTACAAATGCGTCAATCAAGGGTGCATATGGCAATTATAATTGATGAATATGGTGGCACAGATGGGCTAATTACTATCAATGATTTGGTAGAGGCTATAGTCGGTGAAATGGAAGATGAACATGAGCTTGAAATACAAGCGCAACTCATAGAAAGAAAAGACGGAACAATTCTGGCCGACGCAAGATACCAGCTAGATGAATTTGAAGAAAAATTTGGCAAATTTTTAGAAGAAGATGAACGTGAAGATGTTGATACATTAGGTGGCTTAGTCAATATTTTAGCAGGGCACGTTCCAACAAGGGGAGAGGTCATTGTTCATAAAAGCGGTATAGAATTTGAAGTTTTAGATGCTGACCCAAGGCGCGCACATAGAATTTGTATTAGAAATATCTCTAAAATAAAATAACCCATTGTACAGTATTGCTGACATAATACTGTAAGCTTGTTACAGTGTACATCTAATAATAATTATTATATTCATAAATTTATAAAAGCAAGGACCTAAAAGCATGGATAAAAATCTAAAATGGAAGTTTAACAGCGTTAGCGAAAAAGCCAAAGAAACTGCAGGGGCGGCTGTGGCACTTGCAGTTTTTATTGGGGGAATAAGTACAATTTTTCATCCGATTGCAGTGATGCTCTCTTTGGCTTATGCAACTGGAACGTTAATTCAAGGTGAAATTTTAATGAAATTCCCGAAATTTAGGGATAAAGCACTAAGTAAATTTTTGAAATCTGGTATGGCAAAAGAACTTCCCAAAGACCACGATTTACTTAAAAGAATAAAAAAAGTCAGCAATAGATTAAATCAAAAAGATATGCCAAGGGTATTGATAGTAAATGCTGATTTTGTAGGAAAAATGGCAGCACCACCAATTATACGTAAACTCTTTAGAAAATCAATAGAAGAAAATATGCACAGGGTTTTTGGGGTTGCGCCTAATTCAAATATATTTATTACTACTGAAGAAGGATTAAAAAGTACTAAAAACAAGAAAGATGAATTAGACTTTATTGTTGCTCACGAAATGTCCCATATTAAGACTGATAAATTTGCTCCTGCAAGATTTGCGCAAACTATATTAAAAAAATCATCAAGATTTTTAGTATTAGCAGTGGCAGCAACAGTTGCAGCTAGTGCCGTTGGGGGCGCCATTCCTTTGATATCTACATCTATTTTTTCTGCAGTGGGTTCATTATTTATTGCAACAACTGCTGCTGGGGTTGCATGGAAATATGGTAGTAGAATTGCTGAATACAGAGCAGATCGTAACGCCATGCATTTAACAAAAAATCTAGATGGTGCAGTTGGTTGTATGAATATGATAAGTAACTTTAATGAACGTGATATGTCTGGTTTTCAAAATATATTTTCTACACATCCAATATATAAATATAGGGTTACAGCGTTACATGACAGTTTTAATAAAGTTACAATGCATGATGCAAAGGTAAAATTTGCACAAAAAATAAATAAAGCTAGTTGTGCATCACCTAAAATATAGTTTGTATTTAAGATAATTTATAGAAAATCTCTTACATTTAATTCATATGTAAGGGATTTTTATATTTTTATAAAATATGTACATAGCGGTAAAAATTTGTTATAAATGTGATCAATTCGTTCGTTCAATTAAAATTCGGAGTTTTGGGCATGGGTTTTATTTCAAAACGTGTAAAATCAATTAAACCATCACCAACTTTATCTTTGACTGAAAAAGCAGGGGTTTTAAAGGCAAAGGGTAAGGATATTATTAGCCTTGGGGTGGGGGAGCCTGATTTTAACACTCCCAAAAGCATAAGAGAGGCTGCCAAAAAAGCAATGGATAAAGGTGCAACTAGATATACACCAGTTACAGGTACAGTTGAGCTAAGAGAGGCAATTTCTAAAAAATTTAAACGTGATAATAACTTAGATTATACAATTGATGAAATAATTGTTGGCACAGGGGGCAAGCAGATACTTTATAACGCTTTTATGGCGACTTTAGATGAGGGTGATGAAGTTATTATTCCCGCACCTTACTGGGTATCATATCCCGATATGGTACAGCTAGCAGATGGGGTATCTGTATTTGTTGAATGTCCTGCTGAGGATAATTTTAAGTTAACGCCAGAGGCTTTAGAAGCTGCAATTACCGATAAAACAAAATGGGTTATTTTAAATTCGCCTAGCAATCCTACTGGGGCTGCTTATACAAGAGATGAAATGAAGGCTCTTACAGATATTTTGCTTAAATATCCACATGTACATATATTGTCAGATGATATTTATGAGCATCTTGTATATGATAATTTTGAATTTACAACTCCTGCCGAGATTGAGCCAAAGCTGAAGGATAGGACACTTACGGTTAATGGAGTTTCCAAATCATATGCTATGACTGGTTGGCGTATAGGCTATGCGGGTGGTTCTAAAGAGTTAATTAAGGCTATGGCAAAAATTCAAGGGCAAAGCACGTCTAATGCAAGCTCTGTTAGCCAAGCCGCCGCAGTAGAGGCACTTAACGGTAGTCAAGAATTCTTAAAAGAGTGGCGGAAAGATTTTCAAGAACGCAGAGATTTGGTTTTAGATATGTTAGACAAAATTGATGGAATAAAGACTATAAAACCAGAAGGAGCATTTTATATATTTGCTTCTTGTGAGGATTTAATTGGTAGCAAAACTCCAGCTGGCACAGAGATTAAAACAGATGAAGATTTTGCCACATATCTGTTGGAGGAAAAAGGAGTTTCTGTTGTGCATGGAGAGGCATTTGGGCTATCACCATTTTTTAGAATTTCATATGCGCTGTCTAAAGAGGATTTGACTAAAGCTTGTAATAGAATAAAAGAGGCCGTAGAGGCGCTAATGCCACCTAAACGAACAACAACAAATAAAATCAGGCGAGAAGGTCCAAAGCTTGGTTAATTTCTGCTTATCTTTTTGGTGAGTTTAGTTATTTGTTCAAAATTTTTATTATTCACTAGTTCTTTTGGGGTAAGCCAAGAACCACCAACACAAACAACATTTGGTATATCTAAATATTTTTGCATTGTTTGTTTTTCTATTCCACCTGTTGGGCAGAATCTTAAATCTGGTAGAGGGCCATATATTGACTTTAACAGAGCTGCACCATTCATCGCTTCTGCGGGGAATAATTTTAGATATTTATAGCCTAAATCTTGAAGTTGCATAGCCTCGCTCACTGTTGCCACCCCTGGTAAATACGGTGTGTCTAGTCTATCAGCTGTGTTAAGCAATTTTTTTGTAAAGCCAGGGCTTACCATAAATTTTGCTCCAGCATTTTTGGCATCTTCAAATAATTTTGCGTTGTTAACAGAGCCAGCCCCAACTATAATATCTGGCATTTCTTGGCTTATTTTTTCAATTGCTTTAAGAGCGACTTTAGTCCTGAGAGTAATTTCAATTACGTATATTCCACCTGCCATTAGCGCTTTTGCAATTGGTAGTGCATCTTCTAATTGTTCAATTACTAGTACGGGCATAACTTTTACATCTTGCAATATTTGCTTAAAATTATGATTGTTATTTGGCATTTTATTCCTCATCAAAATTAAATATTGTAGCGCCAGTGTCAGAGCTACTTACCATTTTTCTAAATGGAGCGAACAATTCCCGCCCCATACCATGTATATTATTATTTTTTAATTTATAGGCTTTTCTTATCTTTAGTTCATTATCTGCAACTAATAGTGAGAGAGTGCCATTTTCAGCATCTAATTTTATTATATCGCCATTTTTTACTTTTGCTATATTGCCACCGTCAAGAGCCTCTGGGCTTAGATGGATAGCGGCGGGTATTTTCCCCGATGCCCCCGACATTCTACCATCAGTTATAAGAGCAACTTTTTGTCCTCTATCTTGCAAAATACCAAGTATTGGAGTTAATTTGTGTAGTTCAGGCATGCCATTTGCTTTTGGTCCTTGAAATCTAATCACTGCAATAAAGTCAGAATTAAGCTCACCTTTCTTAAATGCGTCTTCTAACTCATTTTGTGAGTTAAATACAACTGCGGGCGCTTTTATATATCTATGTTCTTTTTTAACAGCAGAGATTTTAATTATCGCTTTGCCTAAATTTCCTTCCAATAATTTTATCCCACCACTTGCGCTAAAGGGGCTTTGAACAGGTCTTAAGATATTTTTATCAAGTGATTTTTTTGTTGCTGGCTTAAATTCTATCTCAGCACTGTTATCTAAGAAAGGCTCATTTGTATATTCCAACATGTCAGTTCCCAAAATATTTTTAGCGTTAGAGTGTATAAAGCCAGCCTCCATTAGCTCTCTAATTAAAAAGGCTGTACCACCTGCAGCGTGAAAATGATTTATATCGGCTTCACCATTGGGATAAATTTTTGTTAGTTGTGGAACTATATCAGATATATCTGCAATATCTTGCCAAGTAACTTTTATACCAGCAGCCGCAGCAAAGGCTGGTACATGCAAAGTTTGATTAGTTGAGCCACCCGTTGCAACTATACCAACAATGGCATTTACAATAGATTTTTCATCAATTATATCGGCAATTGCCAGCGGTTTTTTGCTTGCCATATGTTTTACTGCATATCTAGTTAGCTTTTCTCTAAGTTTAGTTTTGGGGTTTATAAATGAGCTACTGGGAAGTTGTAGCCCCATAAATTCTAGTATCATTTGATTGCTGTTGGCCGTGCCATAAAAAGTACATGTTCCTTGTGAGTGGTAAGATTTGCTTTCGGCCTCTAACAATTCTTTTCTTGAAATTTTTCCTTCCGCATAGAGCTGTCTGATTTTTGCTTTTTCCTTATTTGGAAGTCCAGATGGCATAGGGCCTGCAGGAATAAAAATTGTCGGCAAATTCCCAAAACAAATCGTACCAATTAAAAG
>JALTWL010000090.1 GCA_027047045.1 Micavibrio sp. | reverse complement strand
GAATTTGCTTGCAGTTCCATTTCTAATTATTATTTATATCATTGCGTATTTCAAAGATTTCAGAATAGCTATAGTGTTTATATCTTTTGCTCTTTTATCAGCAGGATTTTTTTTATCGTTCACACGGTGGCGATCATGCACCAAATAAATAAAAATAACATAATTTGTTCAATATTAATATGGTATTTAGCTTTTATAAGTGGTATATTATTTGCCGATTTCAGCACCAATTATGCAGATTATTATATAAAATTATTAAGTCCAAAGATATATTATTCTTATACAGAAAATTATGCATCAAGTGTATCATTTAATAAAATATTATTGCATAATTTTGAATTAATTATAATATTAATATTGGGCTCATTCACACTCTCTATTTCATCAGTTTTTGGATTATTTATAAATGGTTTTGCTGCAGGTTTAATTGTTTTTACTTTGATAATTACATGTGCCACATTTTATTTCGCAATTAAAACATTTGATAGAGATAAAATTTTGACAAAAATTTAGATACTGGAGGTGATAATATGGACATGAACACAAAAATTAAAATATTAAAGTATATCAGTATGTTAGCGATTTTAGCTCTATCTATTTCTATATGGTATAATTTACGAAATCCCATATTTGCAGTAATATTTTTTGTCGCGTTGCAAACGAGTATTATCCGAGTATATAACGAGGTTAAAAATGGAAAAAAGTCATATAAGTATTTTATTTTCATGTTTGTTATGATAATTTTAGTTATATTGGCGTGGTTATTTGTACTTTTCAGTATGTAATTAGGCAGATTTAAAAGAAGCGAGCCGGAAGACGACGACGCAGGCAGAAAAGAGGTGAGAAGGCGTGATAAGTATAACAGCCGACAGAATTAAAGCAGCCGGATTAATTTGCACTACATTTATTTCAGCCGCAAAAGGCATAACAGTGTACGGAAACAGGTTGCTGGCATTGTGCGCGGTCGGATATTACACCCTGTGGCAAGCGATTCGGTACTCGTACAAAACGATGGACTACTACAGTCTTGCGACACTGTTTGGACAGCTGGTGATTTCCTTTGTACCTGGCACCACATGGCTTACGATAGCTCTCAATGTGCCAAGGATAATAGGAGCGTGGTAAAATCACCGCGTCAAAT
>JALTWL010000089.1 GCA_027047045.1 Micavibrio sp. | reverse complement strand
GCAATACACCACTGTGTATTAGTTATTAACAGGTGGTAAAAAATACCCCAAATAATGTGATCGTTCGATGTTCTCACACTTTTAGTGTTAATGTTACTATTTATTTTTTGTTTTTCGGTGCAAATTCACAATGGTGTTATGCATAAAACTCTCTCTATATATAACGCCAAACTATATTTTAGTTGCTTTGTTATTTAGGGTCAGAACTACGTTGAGATGTTCGGTGTATTGACCACTGCGTAAGATTACATCATGGCGGCGAGATGTTCCGAAGAACATTGTGTTAGTTTGCCAAAGATTTTATCGTTATTTCGGATGATTTCAATGAATTTTTGCTTCCACTTTTTATGCATTTTCTTCGTTAATATCCATATTAATATTATATAAACCTGTGCCTAAAGTATATGTATTAATTATTAGTACAATATCAAAAAATGAGCAAAATAATGAAAACGTTCGATGTTCATTCACGTTTAACGCCATTGATTTTTGTATTTCAGTGGTAATTCAGAATTTTGTCATCCACAAAACTCGCAGTATATAATGCCATACTATATTTTAAATTTATTTTTAAGAGTTTCTCAATTTTAAATGTTTCTGCTTCATATTAATTGTAAATATCACCATTCATTAAAACACAGTAACTTTGTATCGTAAACTGTTGACGTCACGTGTTTTCGTTTACGTTCGCCTGTTTCCTATAAATACAACGTTATCACAACAACAGACCAGACTGTTGAATTTCGATTAGGCAGGATGGAGTTTGTAAGCACTACAGCTCTCTGTTCGCTGGTTTCGAAATTTGGCATAGGGACAAGCAACATCATATTTGGTATTCTTTTTACGGCAGGTCAAGGGGTTGTGTACCTCTCGAACGCAGCGACAATGAGTCACCTGGTGAGTGGCGATACCCCCACCAATTGAGTGGATAATACAGACCTACTCTTGAAAGTAGGCTGGGGGACTGTTCACCAGAGAGGTACATTTTAATAGTGAATTTACTATTATTATTATTAGCATAAGATCTATCATGTGGAAAAACAACGAACACAAGAAATGGTGGAAATTAGGAACTGGGACTCGATCTCTTGCCATGTTCTGCTGTCTTCTGTTTTGTTTTGACAGATGACGTAACACAAGTT
>JALTWL010000088.1 GCA_027047045.1 Micavibrio sp. | reverse complement strand
TGTTCTTCAAAAACTGGCTTTCCTGTTTCATGGTCAAAGCCCGTTTGTATTTTGTTGGTAATAACTTCACCTTTTTTCTGTGCATCTCTAATACGTGAGTTATAGCCTTCAATATTTCTAACACCTAATTTTGACATTGCACGGTATCTATCTTCCATCTCACCAACCGCCCATTTAAGCGCAGTTACCGCCTTGTGAGGCTCTGTTACAACTGGTGTTAATAGATGTGGTATGTCATCATAAACAGAAAGCTCTAGCATTTTGGGGTCTATCATAATCAAACGGCATTGCTCTGGGGAGAATTTATAAAGCAACGATAAAATCATGGTATTTACCGCAACAGATTTACCAGAACCAGTTGTACCTGCTACAAGCAAATGTGGCATTTTTGCTAAATCAGCAATTACAGGCTCACCGCCTATAGTTTTTCCAAGCACAAGTGGTAGTTTAGCTGTTGTCCTTTCATAATTTTCAGAGGACAGTACCTCTTTTAAGAAAACTATTTCACGTTTAATATTAGGTAGCTCAATTCCAATTGCATTTTTACCTGGTATAACCGCGACCCTAACTGTGGTTGTACTCATTGAGCGCGCAATATCATCAGCTAAATTGATAACCCTAGAGGATTTTGTTCCAGGTGCAGGCTCTAGTTCATACAAAGTAATAATAGGCCCTGGATTAACCCCAATTATTTCTCCCTCAACCCCAAAATCATTTAAAACATTTTGCAACATTTCAGCATTTTTTTGTAAATTTTCAGGGCTATGGCTAATTGCTCTATTCATCGGTGGTTCATCAAGTAAAGATATTTCTGGCAATTTCCAACCAATTTCACCATCATTGTTAAAAATAAGCTCTGGCTGTTTTTCTTTCTTTATACGTTTACTTTGTTTAACTGTTTTTGTTTTTGGTGATTTTACTACTGATTGCTTCTTAGGAACTAATCTTTTAGCTTTTTCTTCATTAGATTTTGTTTTTCTAAGTGAAATAAGATTTAAAAGCTTAAATATTGGATAAATAGCAAGCACAAACAAAGAAATTATCTTTGTTATGGCCTTAATTATATCTAAAATACTAATATCTGTGGCATACAAGCTTAACAATATTGCGGGCACAAATGCAATTCCACCAATCAATATTGTGGGGGCAATGATATCTATTTTTTGTAAAAAATCAGCTACTATATTTAAAAGTAAAACCCCAACACTGCCTCCAACATATAAATGCTCTAAGCCAAGCCAGTCTTGTGGCACTGTTGATAAAGCCAAGCAAAATAATATAATAGAAAGCAAAAATGCGCTTATTTTAAAACCAATATTTACGATATATTGTCTTTTCAAAATACGCCAAGCCACTAAAAATAAAATTGCTGGAAATATAACAGATACAAAACCAAAGCTTTGTAATAGTAAATCTGCTGTATATGCTCCAAATATTCCTAAAATATTTTGTATTTCCTCAGTGCTTGTAGTCGCACTATTAAAAGATGGGTCAATATAGCTATAACTAAGCAAGGTAAGAGCCAATAAAAATGATAGAAAACATATAGATATACCAAATATATCAATCATTTTATTAGCCAAAAAAACTTTAATATTTTCTGGCAAAAATTTTGTTTTTGTTTTGCGTATTTTACCGCTATGAAGATAAGAACGTGCTGTATTGCTCATAATTTAATAATTTCCAAAATAAGAATTTTGACGATATAGATGACCACACTCAAGAAAAGTGCAAAAATAGTAATTTACATTGTAGCTTGTTATTTGTTATTTGGCAAGTAAAGCTCACCACCAATACTAGGGTTTCTAACGCCAGTTGTCCCAGAAAAGCTAATTGGCAGGTTAAGTAATTTTCTAACCGCCATATAGGCAAAGGCCTCTGCCTCCATAATATCACCATTAAATCCTATATCTTCAACTACTTGCACTGCCACTCCTAATCTATCGCTTAATCTTTGCAGCATATATAAATTATGTCTTCCACCACCACAAACAAACCAATTTTTGGGCTTAGATGGTAACATTTCAACTATCATAGCAACTGCCTCAACTGTAAATTCAACCAAAGTCGCCGCCCCATCTGCCAAAGAAAGAGGCTGAATTAAATCAAGATTAAATTCATTTCTATCCAATGACTTAGGGGGAGGTTTTAAAAAAAAATTATCATCTAACATCTTATCTAAAATTACTTCATTCACTTGCCCACTTGCCGCTATTTTTCCCTTATCATCAAAATATTGATTTTTGGTTTTATAATGTATCCAATCATTTAAAAGCGCATTGCCCATACCAGTATCACAAGCAAGCAGTTGTTCATTTTTGTCAACCCAAGTAATATTTGCAACCCCGCCAATATTTAAAAATACAACTGGCTTTTCAATTTCTGATGCCACAGCTGCATGATATATGGGAATAAGTGGAGCTCCACTCCCACCATTGTCAATATCATTTTGTCTAAATTTACCAACAACCCTTATACCCGTTGCATCAGCAAGCATTTGACAATCGCCTATTTGTAAACTTATTTTTTTTTCAGGCTCATGATGAACAGTTTGCCCATGCATGCCAATTACATCTATATCTTCCCTTTTTAAATTAGCTTTAACCAACAGGCTTTCAACTGACAATATATGTATTTTTGTCAATGCATCTTCCATTATATTTAGCTTTTCTTCATCTCTACTGTGGATAGCTGTCTTTAAAATTTCATGAAATGCATTGTCGTAAGGTATCAAAAAATGCTCAACAGATTGCACAAATCCCAAACCATCTGTTTTTATAATAGCACTATCAAGACCGTCCATTGACGTACCTGTCATCATTCCGATAGCTGTATATATATTATCTTGCATAAACTCAACTTAAAATATAATAGACAATTTATTTGGATTTCATTATAGTTTTTTACTGTCACTCTAACAAGAATTATTGGAAATAAAAAAATGAGTAATAAATATAATTCTGATTTTTTAAAAATCATGCAAGAGCGTGGTTTTATATATCAATGCACCAATTTTGAAGAAGTTGATAAATTACTAAACACCCAAAGTATAACTGGATATAACGGCTTTGACCCAACTGGTGATAGTTTGCATGTTGGACATTTAATGCCCATCATGATGCTTTACTGGTTTCAACAAACAGGACACAAACCTATAGTTTTAATTGGTGGCGGAACTGCAAAAGTTGGCGATCCGTCTGGTAAAGATGAAACAAGAAAGTTGCTAGATATTGATACTTTAAAAAAGAATAGTGATGCGATTAAACAAATTTTTAGCAAATTTCTAAAATTTGGCAATGGTAAAACAGATGCCTGCATGGTAAATAATGCTGATTGGTTAGATGAGCTAAAATATATAGAATTTCTTAGAGATTACGGCAAACATTTTTCTGTAAATCGTATGTTAAGCATGGAAAGTGTAAAAACAAGATTAGACAGAGAACAATCTATTAGCTTTTTAGAATTTAACTATATGATACTGCAGGCATATGATTTTGTAGAACTTTATAGAAATTATAATTGTCGCCTACAACTTGCAGGCTCTGACCAATGGGGAAATATTATCAATGGAGTTGAACTTGCACGCAGAATTGAACAAATTGAGCTATTTGGCTTTACCTGTCCTCTTTTAACTACTGCCTCAGGGGCAAAGATGGGAAAAACTGCCAGTGGTGCTGTTTGGCTTAACTCTGATAAATTATCTCCTTATGATTATTACCAATATTGGCGAAATACTGAAGATGCTGATGTTGGTAAATTTTTACGAATATTTACAATTCTTCCTCTCTCAGAAATAGAAAAATTGGAACAATTACAAGATGCTGAAATAAATGAGGCAAAAAAAATACTTGCCTTTGAGGCAACTAAACTCTGTCATGGAGAGCAAGCAGCGATTTTAGCTGCCGATACCGCTAAAAAAACTTTTGAAGAAGGTAAAGCAAGTGATGCAGACCTTCCCAGTATAGAAGTTGAAAAAAATAATTTAAAAGATGGTATACCCGCATTTATACTTCTAAGAGAGGCTGGACTTGTTAGCTCAAGTGGAGAAGCTCGTCGCTTAATAAAGGGTGGTGGTGCGCGTGTAAATGATAAAAAAATAAATAATATTGACTATAAAATTACAGCCTCAGATATACAAGATAACAATACTATAAAATTGTCAGCGGGTAAGAAAAAACATGCCATTTTAAAAATTGCTGGATAATTGTTTTTTTTAAGCCGCTATTTTATTTGATATATCTAGAGCCTGTTCTAAATCTGCGATTATATCATTTGCATCTTCAATACCGATGGACACGCGCAACCCTTCTGGCTGAACATTTGCCATTTTTTTCTGTTTATCTGTTAGCTGTGAGTGGGTGGTTGATGCAGGATGAATAATAAGAGAGCGAGTATCACCAATATTTGCCACATGGCTAAATAGCTTAACATTATTAACCAAATTAACTGCCATGTCATAGCCACCTTTAACGCCAAAAGTAAATAGACTGCTTGCCATACCGCTCATATATTTATCAACAAGTGGTCTGTAAGGACTGTTTTTAAGACCCGAATAAGTAACCCACGCAACCGATGGATGATTTTCTAGAAATTCTGCTACTTTTAGAGCATTTTCTGAGTGTCTTTGCATTCTAAGCGCTAAAGTTTCAATTCCAGTCATAGTCAAAAAAGCATTAAGTGGCTGTTGACAAGAACCCAAATCACGCAAGCCAACCGCATGCGCATAATAAGTTAGTGCCATTTCTTTAAATTCTTCATAAAAATTTAGTCCGTGATAGCTAGGCTCTGGCTCTGTCAAAGTTGGAAATTTACCAGATTTTGCCCAATCAAAATTACCGCTATCAATAATCGCTCCACCCATAGAGTTTGCATGACCATTTAAATATTTGGTGGTCGAGTGGGTAACCACAGATGCACCCCAATCAAATGGACGACAAAGATATGGCGTTGCAATGGTATTATCCACAACAAGTGGTATTTTTGCCTCATCTGCGATTTTGGCAATCGCCTCTATATCAACCACAACTCCAGTTGGGTTTGATATACTCTCTACAAAAAGTAATTTAGTTTTCTCAGTAATAGCAGCCTTAAAATTATCAGGATTTTCTGGCTCAACAAAATGGCAATTCCAATTAAAACCTCGAGAGAAACTATTTTTAAATTGATTAACAGTGCCACCATATAATTTAGACGATGCAACAAATTCATCTCCACTATTCATAAGACAAAAGAAAAGCAATTGATGTGCTGCCAAGCCTGATGAAGTGCAAGTTGCCCCAACTCCACCCTCAAGTGCTGCTAGCCTTTTTTCTAACGAACCAATAGTCGGATTGGTTAGCCTAGAGTAAGAAAAGCCAGCTTTTTTTAAAGTAAATTTATCTTCAGCATCCTCAGCATTTATGAAGCTAAATGACACATTTTGAGAAATATCTGGAAACAAAGCACCTGTTTCGCTATTTGGTTTGTATCCTGCATGAATTACCTTTGTATTAAAGCTATAATTATTTTTATTATTACTCATTTTAAATACTCCTCAAAAAAAGATTTTATCACTAGTAATATAGGTATTTTATGTGGCAAATACAAAGATTTTTTATAAAAGTTAAAAAAAACTAATAAATATGTCGCAAATTTCGTTAAAAACTAGTATAATGCTAAACTGCATTTTTTAATTAAGGAAAAGTAATATGACTAGAAAATATTTTGGAACTGACGGTATAAGAGGAACTGCAAATACAACCCCCATGACCCCAGAAATAGCAACACGGGTAGCAATGGCAACTGCGCATGTGCTTAGAGGTGGGGAACATAGACATAAGGTTGTTATCGGTAAAGATACAAGACTATCTGGTTATATGATAGAGCCTGCTTTGGTTGCTGGTTTTATTTCTATGGGTATGGATGTTGTGCTTTTAGGTCCTGTTCCAACACCTGCTGTGTCTATGTTGACTACTTCTCTAAGAGCCGATTTGGGTGTTATGATTTCTGCTTCTCATAATCCTTTTCAAGATAACGGCATTAAGCTTTTTGGCTCTGATGGTTATAAACTCTCTGATGCGACAGAGGCAGAAATAGAAAAATTTATGGATGATGAAAAATTAGTTAAATATAGAGCAAGACCAGAAAATTTGGGAAGGGCGGCAAGACTTGAAGATGAAAGCGGAAGATATGTAGAACACGCAAAAGCAACTTTTCCAAAGGATTTAAGATTAGACGGCATGAAAATAGTCGTAGATTGCGCCAATGGTGCCGCATATAAAGTTGCACCAAAAGTATTTTGGGAATTGGGC
>JALTWL010000087.1 GCA_027047045.1 Micavibrio sp. | reverse complement strand
TCTCATCATAAAATATCTAACTTGGTCTAAGCCGTATTTTTCAATAATTTCAGCTGGCACAATTACATTGCCTATAGATTTTGACATTTTTTGTCCCTCAGATGTCCACCAACCATGTGCAAAGATTTGCTTCGGTAGCTCTAGCCCTGCCGACAGCAAAAATGCAGGCCAATATACCGCATGAAAACGAAGTATATCTTTACCCACCATATGAAGATTAGCAGGCCAGAAATTTTTAAATCTAGCACTTTCAGTATCTGGGTAGCCAAGCGCGCTTATATAATTTGTCAAAGCATCAACCCAAACATACATAACATGTTTTAGGTTATTTGGAACTTTAACACCCCAATCAAAGCTAGTGCGGCTAATAGATAAATCCTTCAGTCCACCTTTAACAAAGCTTATAACTTCATTTCTACGAGATTTCGGTAGGATAAAATCTTCATTTTCTTCATAAAGTTTAAGTAATCTGTCTTCCCAAGCCGATAGTTTAAAAAAGTAACTTTCTTCTTCCGTCCATTCACAAGGAGAGCCAAAAGGGCTCAATTTTTCGTCATTTTCACCCTCAGTTATTTCATCTTCTGTATAGTAAGCCTCGTCACGTACAGAATACCAACCAGAATATTTATCTAAATATATATCACCGCTATCTAACATTTTCTGCCATATGGCTTGTGCCGCTTTTTTGTGATATTCCTCAGTTGTCCTAATAAAAGCATCATTAGAGATATTTAACAGCTCCATCATATCCTTAAAATTAGCAGAAAATTTATCCGTTAGCTCTTCTGGGGTTATTCCTTGTTTTTCCGCTGTTTGATAAATTTTTAAACCATGCTCATCTGTACCCGTTAAGAAAAATACATCAAAGTCATCTAAACGCTTAAATCTCGCCAAAACATCGCAGGCAACGGTTGTATAAGCATGTCCCAAATGTGGTTTGTCATTCACATAGTAAATTGGTGTTGTTATATAATATCTCTTTTTTTCGTTCATAGCTTTATCCTAAAATATTTAAAATTTGAACCATTGTTGCTTTTTTGTCTAGATATTTTGTTTCTGCCATTTTGTATAGATTAGATATTTCTTCAAAAATATCAAACCATTTATATTTATCACGTCCTGCATGTAGGCTATTTTCTATTGTTGTTTGTTTTAAGATATCTGCTATATAGTTAAGTAAAATTTGCATAAATAAATTATATTTTTCTGTGTCTTTTGTAAGAGTTTCTGCAAATTTATATTTATCTAAGCTATTTTTACCCACAATTATTTCTTCTATTTTTTTGTACATTTCTATACCGTCTAGCTTATATATCAACAAAGCTTTGCCAATTGAGCCTTTTGCTATTTTTATTAAATCTGTTTGTATTTTCTTATCAATTTCAGCTTTAGTTAAAAGCTCTGTCATCACCTCATCACTAAGCGAGTTTAATTTTATCATCTGACAGCGAGAATGAATAGTTGGAATAATTTTACCTGCCTCTGCGGTTGTTAGTATAAGAATTGATTTTTCTGGCGGCTCTTCCAAAATTTTTAAAATCGCGTTTTGAGCATTACTATTCATTTTATCGGCATCGTCAACAACGACAACCCGCCAGCCACCTTCTGCAGCTGTATGACTTAAGAATATCGGTATATCTCTTGCATATTCAACAGAGATTGTATCTGTTGCTTTTTCTTTGCCGTCTTTTGATATATTTGTTGGCTCTATTATTTTAAGGTCGGGGTGGCTTTTAGCTGTAATTTTTTGCGCTACTCTATCACTTACATCAACAAAAAGGCTATCATTATTTGTAACCTCATCACCAAATAGCCCGCCACTTGCTGTTTGCTCTGCCTTGCCTGCTAGCAAATACCTAGCTATCCGATAAGCAAAAGTGGCTTTACCAATTCCTCTATCACCAGTAAGCATAATTGCATGTGGTAAGCGAGCAGAATTTATATCTTTTAATATTGCTTTTTCAGCTTCTTCATGCCCTAAAAGCTCGGTGTTTTCATTTGGCAGGGGCAATGAATTTTTGTCTTCTACACCATTTGCTAATAATGTTGCAGAGCCCTGCGTCATGAAGCCTTCTCCAAACCGCAATATTTACAAAAACTATTTTCGAATATATCGCATATTTGTTTGTGGACAGTTTCTATGTCTTGCGATGCGTCAATAACACGACAACGTTTAGGATTTCTTTTTGCGATATCTAAGAAGCCTTTTCTTAATTTTTCTTGAAATTTAAGCCCCATAAGCTCATATCTATCTTCTTTTTTTTCTGTATTGTCGATAGTTTCAGATAGCTGTTTGCCTGAGCGTCTTAAACCTTCTTTTGGGTCTATATCCAAGATAAAAGTTATGCTTGGCATAAAATTACCTGCAATTCTTTTATAAAGTTTATGAATATAATCAGGTCCAAGCCCCATACCATAGCCTTGAAAAGCAAAAGTAGAGTCCACAAATCTATCAGATATTACCCATTTTCCAGCCTCCAGCGCTGGCCATATTTTTTTAACTAAATGCTCTCGCCTTGCTGCAGATAAAAGTAAAACTTCACTCAAAGGGTCCCAATCGCCACCATCTTTTTGAACTAAAAGCTTCCTTATTTTTTCAGCCTCTTTTGTTCCGCCTGGCTCTCTTGTTAGTACTATATCAAGTCCGTATTTATCTGTTAACCAGTCCGCAAACATCTTTATCTGGGTGGTCTTGCCTGCGCCATCGCCACCCTCAAAAGTAATAAATTGTGCCTCTTTATTCATATTTTAAGCCGCCATTTTTTCTTCTTTAACTGCATTTGCGCAACGTTCGCAAATATCAGGATAATTTGTATCTGTACCAATATATTCTGTATATTTCCAACAACGTTCACATTTTTTATCTTCAGATTTTTCAATTTTAACAGCAACGTCTTTTACGTCTTCTAAGGTAAATCCATCTTCTGGCAAGTCACCCATTATGATATTTACTTTAGATACTATACAAATATCAGCAAAATTTATACTTGCCAAAATATCGGCAATTTTGCTGTTATTTAAGTGTAGTTTTACTTCTGCCTCTAGCGATGACCTTATTTCTTTATCTGCCCTTTTTAGTTCGATTGCACCAGTTACAACCTTTCTAATATCTTGAATTTCTTGCCATTTTTGAGCAAGCATTTCATCTCTCCACTCAGCTGGCACATCTGGCATAATTTGCAAGTGAATGGAATTTTCAAAATTGTCTAAAGTCTCACCATTTCGAGATGCCCAAGCTTCTTCAACTGTGAAACTTAAAAATGGTGCAAACCAATGACAAAGATGAGTAAATACTTTGTCAAGTATCGTTTGTGTTGCCCTTCTTTCTTTTGAATTTTGAGCATTACAATATAAATTATCCTTATTTATATCAAAGTAAAATGCCGACAAATCCTTAGCGCAGAAATTATGCAACATTGTTACCATTTTTTGGAAATCAAAATTATCTATATATTCTCTAACTTTGCCATCAATTTCATATAGGCGATGCAAAACCCATCTGTCCAGCTCTGACATATGCTCCATTGAAACACTATCAGTTTTAGGGTTAAAGTCCGACAAATTGCCAAGCAAATAGCAAAATGTATTTCTAATTCGGCGATAAATATCTATATGCCCACGAAGAACATTTTTACCAATGCGAATATCATCTGTATAATCAGAACCAACAACCCAAAGCCTCACAATATCGGCGCCAAATTCTGAGGATAAATCCAGCGGTGATACACCATTTTTGCCAGATTTTGCCATTTTATAGCCTTTTTCATCTAGAATAAAGCCATGTGTTAAAACTGCCTCGTAAGGCGCAGAGCCCCAAGTACCGCAAGAAACCAAAAGCGAAGATTGAAACCAGCCTCTATGTTGGTCAGAGCCTTCTAAATATAGGTCAGCTGGCCATTTTAAATCTTCCCTTTCTTTTAAAACAAAGCTTTGAGTAGAGCCAGATTCAAACCAAACATCAATAATATCTGTTACTTGTTCCCACTCATCTGCACTATATTTATCACCTAGGAAATCCTGAGCATCATGGGTAAACCAAGCATCAGAGCCTTCTTTTTCAAATATTTCAAAAATATGCTTAAAAACTTCCTCATCTTTGAGTATTTCATTAGTCTTTTTATTGACAAAAATTGCAATAGGCACACCCCAAGCGCGCTGTCTTGATATACACCAATCTCCACGGCCTTCAATCATTGAAGAAATACGCCTTTCGCCACGTGCAGGCACCCATCTAGTTTTTTTAATCTCAGCGAGAGCTTTTTCTCTTAGCCCATTTTTATCAATAGAGATAAACCACTGTGGAGTATTTCTAAATATAACAGGTGCTTTTGAACGCCAAGAATGTGGATAGCTGTGTTTTATCCTACCCCTTGCAACCAGTCTTCCAAGCTCAAAAAGAGCAATTGTAACTAGCTTATTTGCAGGACCTTTCTTACCATCTGTGGTATAAACAGCAACAGCTGCAAATTCTGGAACATTGTCGCAATAAGTACCATCACCATTAACGGTTAGTGGTACTTCAATTTTATTTTCTATGCCAAGTCTATAATCGTCCTCACCATGGCCAGGGGCAATATGAACGAATCCTGTACCTGTATCCGTTGTAACAAAGTCGGCCGCCAAGGCTGGCACATCAAAATTATAGCCTTTTTCATGTAAACAGTGATGACATATAGTTCCTTCAAATTCCAAGCCTTTACCTTGCCAAAAAATGTCATATTCAACAATGCTCGCATTTTCAGTAAAATCATCTAACAATTCTTTTGCAACAAATAACCTATCACCAACGGTGGCTGATGCTTCTTCTGGGTCCAAATCATCTGCAAGGGATTTTACCTCTATTCCCAAATAGTCAATATCTTTGCCATAGGCAACTGCTCTGTTACCTGGTAAAGTCCATGGTGTTGTCGTCCAAATAACTATATTTGCGCCCTTAAATTCTTCTTTTCCATCTTTTATTGGAAATTTTACCCAAACAGTATCAGAAGTATGGTCCCTATATTCAACCTCTGCCTCAGCAAGCGCTGTTTGTTCTGGCACTGACCACATTACAGGTTTTGAGCCTTGATATAGGCTACCATTCATCACAAATTTATGAATCTCCTTAGTAATTAAAGCCTCTGAGCGCTTTTTCATGGTAAGATAGGGATTGTCCCAATCACCAAATATGCCAAGCCTTTGAAATTCTTCGGATTGTATAGCCACCCATTTGCCTGCAAAATCTCTACATTCTTGCCTAAATTCTTCTGGTGGAGTGTCCTCTTTGCTTTTACCCTCTTTGCGATATTTTTCTTCAATTTTCCATTCAATCGGCAAACCATGACAATCAAAACCAGGTACTAGTGGCGCGTCATATCCAAGTGCTTGCCAACTTCTACAAACAACATCTTTCAAAACAGTTGAAAGCGCATGCCCCATATGGATATGACCATTAGCAAATGGAGGCCCCATATGTAAAATTTTCTTTTCTTTACCTTTAGATATTTCACGCTGTTTTTTGTAAAGTTCCATTTCTTGCCAACGTTTAACGATAACAGGCTCTTTTTTTGCAAGCCCACCACGTCTTGAAAAATCCGTTTTTGGCAGATGAATTGTTTGCCCCCAATCTGCTTGTTGTTCAGACATTTTGCCCTTCCCTAAAAATAAATTAACAATAAAATACTCAGACCAACAAATTATGAGAAAACACCAAGCTTTGCAAGTGATTCCTTAAAAATAATCATTGCCCTTGTGCAACTGTATATGCACGCTGACCTGCAAAATTATATAAATTTTCTATCTTGATAAAATCAAGATTATTTGCCTTTAACTGTTGCAACAGCCCTATTATACAATTATGACACAAAGAAGCACTATCATTTACAATAAATCTACAACACCAATGGTCAGATAAAATTCTGTTATCTATACCGTCAGGCCAAACTTTTAAGCCCTTAGTTGATATCATTTCAAGCGCCATATTATCTATGATAAGTCCATTTAAAATTTTGGCTAAATCCTCTGGTCTGTCGCTACCCCGCCAATTTAGAAAAACATCAACTCCGACAAGTTTTTTTTCTTCTCTTGGCGGTAAACTTACTTTTGGAATAGAAATTTCTCTATTCTCTCCACTATTTGCATAGGTAGCAGGTGGTAGTTTTTCTGGCATAAGCCCAAGCCTATCTTTAATCGCATGCGCAAAACCAGCAGTGTTTACTTTTTCAGTTGTATATTCTTTTGAAACAATATCACCTGTGTGAATACCGTCCTCTATGGTTCTTAGCCACGCATTGTGAATTACTTGCGCGACTTTTG
>JALTWL010000086.1 GCA_027047045.1 Micavibrio sp. | reverse complement strand
TTGCAATAATAATTGGACTACCTCTTAATATGGACGGTAGTGAAGGGGCGCGATGTCAATCTGTTCGGCAATATGCTAAAAATTTATTGGACAAAAAAGACTTTTTTGAAAGAGAGTTGGAAATTGCCTTTTGGGACGAGAGATTGTCCAGCTTTGCCGTTGACAGAATGTTAATAGATGACATTGATATGTCCAGAAAAAAACGAGCCGAAGTAATAGATAAACTAGCAGCAGCTCATATATTACAAGGCGCTTTGGATAGTTTGGTAAAATTATAGTTATTGTATTATAAATGGCAATTTATCAATTGTTATAGATGGTTTTAATTCATCTGGATTGCCAACAGTTATAAAATGTAGCTCATCTGTTTTTAAAATTTCTTTTGCCAGCTTATTTACAGCATCGGTCGTAACAGATTTTAATTGTTGGTTACGCTCATTTATGTAATTTATATCTTTACCGGATTTTTGAATAGAGTTTAAAATATTGGCAATGCTAGAAGTAGAGGTAAGTGCCAAAGGCAAAGAACCAGTTAAATAATTGATGGCATCTTGAACTTCTGTTTTGCTTACTCCATTTTGTATTATTTTTTGCCATTCTTCTTTAATAGTTTTTATAGCCTCAACCGCACTGTTATTTTTAGTAGAAAAGCTACCTTGTATTAAATCAGCATGTTTAGAATTGCTAAGATATGTGTAAATTCCATAAGTTAAGCCTTTTTCTTCACGTAGTTTTTCCATTAGGCGGGAAGAAAAACCACCACCACCCAAAATATAGTTTAATATTGTGGCTGTTGGGTAGTTTTTATCTAACTCAGAGATACCTTTTTGCGCAAATCTAACAATAGTTTGTGGAATATCCATTTTATACAATATTGTTTTACCAGCTATATTTTTGTTATAAGCATTTTTATCTTTATTATCAGTAGCAACAGTTGCTTGTTTAGGTAAGGAGGCAAAAATATCATCTAAGATAGTTGCAAGTTGCTCTTTTGTAATGTCGCCAGCAACAGCAATTTTAATGTCATTATTAACAAATGTTTTTTTTGCAAGATTTTTTAAATCTGCTGGCGTGATATTTTTTATTGTTGTTAAATTTCCTTGCCCTGGGCGAGCATATTTATGTCCCTCAAAGGTTAATCCATTAAATATTCTAGCTGCGTTCCAATTTGGGTTAGATAGGTTATTTTTAATTGAATTTAAGCTATGTCTTTGCATTCTTTTTAAGGCTTCATTATTAAAATGAGGCTCTGTTAAAGCCAGTTTTAGCATTTTGAAAGCTATATTTTTATTTTTGGTTAGAGTTTTTAAGCTGCCAGAGAAAAAATCTCTCTCTGCTGTAAAAGACATTGAAATTACGTTGTCTGCAAGTATCTTTTGAAAAGCTTCACTATCATAATTACCAGCCCCCTCATCAAGCATGATGGACATCATATAATTTAACCCCATCTTTTCATCAGTTTCAAATTGCATGCCACCATTAAAGGCAAAGCTCATAGAAATAACAGGAATTGAGCTATCTTCAACTAGCCAAGCTTCAATACCAGTTTTGCTGACAACTTTGGTAACAGGTATTTTTTTACTAGCAATTAGATTTTTACTAACCGCAGGGTGAATATTTAAAATTGTAACCAAGAATATGACAATGACTAGGCATGATTTTTTAAATAAAATATACATTTTGAACCTCAATTTTTAATATCAGGCATTAAAATTCCAACAACAGCTTTGTTTTTGCCCGCAAAAACCACCTTCGCTGCATCTTGGATATTTTTTGCAGTTGTATTTTTAATATTGTCCTGCCAATTTTCTATATAATCTATATCAAAGCCAGAAGTTATGGCTCTGCCAAATATCATGGCGGGATATTGCAAGCTGTCACGGGCGTAAATTGCGCTGTCAATTAGCTTATTTTTAGCTGTTGTAATTTCGTCTTTAGATATGCCATTTTGTAGAATTTTTGTAATAATTTTATCTATTTCCATTTCTATATCAGCAATTTTATGACCAGATACGGGTTGAAAATAGATTGTAAAATTATTGTTATCGTAACTAATTGCATCGTAAGAGCTGCCAATTGACGTTACCATTTTTTTCTTTACAAGTAATTCTTTATATAAAATTGAAGTTGCTCCTTCCCCCAATATATTGGACAGTAGCTCTAAAGCGTAACTACCCTTTGGGGCTCTATATAGTCTTTTATATATGGGGGCTTTTACTTTATTATCTCTATAGGTTATTCGTATATCAGTTTTAATGGGAGCTGGCGCCGACCAATTTCTTATATATTTCGTTTGTTTATCATTTGGATTTTTTAAAACACCGTAATATTTATGGGCAAGTATTTTAAGCTCATCTATATCTATATCTCCAGATACCACAAGAATTGCATTATTGGGACGATAGTATTTTTGATAAAAATTAAGAGCATCTTGTAAAGTTAATTTTTCTATTTCATGACGCCAACCAATTATAGGTATTCCATATGGGTGGTTAGCAAATAAAGCACTATACATGGCTTCACTTAATATAGCAGATGGATTATTATCAGTTCTTTGATTTCTTTCTTCTATGATTACTTGGCGTTCTCTTTGAATTACCCGTTCACTTAACTTTAGATTTTGCATTCTATCAGCTTCCATTTCCATTACCATTGGGAGTTTTTCAACAGCAATATTTTGAAAGTAAGCAGTATAGTCATGAGAGGTAAAGGCGTTGTCTTGCCCCCCATGCTTTTTTATTATTTTAGAAAATTCATTTGGAGAGATTTTATCTGTTCCTGTAAACATTAAATGTTCTAAAAAATGTGCAATTCCAGATTTTCCAATAGGCTCATCAGCAGCGCCAACTTTATACCATATCATATGGCTAACAACTGGCGCTCTTTTATTTTCTATTAAAATTACCTGCATACCATTTTCAAGAGTAAAGCTTTTGGGATTAAATGTAGAGGCAAAACTATTATTTGGAATAAAAAGTAAAATAATTATAAATGATAAAATAAGTAATCTGGTACTTGCTATAAAATTATTCATAACTATAATGGCTCCAAATAAAAATTAAACTAACGGAGCTTTTATAATGGTTGAGAATAAAATTGCTGTAAAGGAAATTTTAAAACCTTACCGAAAATTGATTGATGATTTGGATAAAGAGCTGGTGTCTTTATTAGTTAAAAGATTTAAAATAATAGAAGAAGTCGCTGAAATAAAACATAAATACAATATACCATCTGTATTGCAAGATAGAGTTGACGAGGTTAGAAATAATGCTGCAGATATGGCAGCAAAAGAAGGGCTAAGCCATGAATTTGTATATGAGCTATACAGCAAGATGATAGATTATGCTTGTAAATTAGAAGATGAAATTATGAATAGTAAATAGATATGAAAAAAATAAAAGAGGGATTAAGCTCCCGAATAGTGGCATTTCAAATTATAAATTCCATCATATATGATAAACAGTCTTTAGATGAGGCAATTTTGCAAAATAAAAAATACCCTTGTCTAAGTAAGGAAGATAGAGCCTTTGTCAGATTGATTGTTATGGCAACTCTTAGAAATATAATGACAATTGACGATATTATTCAAAAATTTAGTAATCGCCCATTAAATAAGTTAAATCCAAAAAAAATATTAAATATATTACGACTAGGAGTGGCGCAAATATTATTTATAGATGATATTCCAGCCTATGCAGTGGTTAATTTAGTCGTTGAAATTGCAAATTTAGATATAAAAACTAAACATACAAAAGCAATAATAAATGCAATTCTTAGAAATATCATTAGAGCCAACGTTAAAGTAAACAAGGAAGATATGTATAAAAATATTCCAAATTGGCTTTTTCAAAATTGGGTACAAGATTACGGATATGATAAGGCAAAAAAAATTGCAGAGGCATCATTACAAAGGCCTTATTTAGATATAACAGTTAAAAAGCACGAACAAATTGAACAAGTCGCCAGTAAAATAGGTGGTAAAGTGCTTTTTGGAAATACAATTAGATGTAATGATTTTAAAGGAGATATTACTAAGCTTGCAGGTTTTGCCGAGGGGGATTGGTGGGTGCAAGATATAGCTTCTAGCTTACCTGTGCAAATATTATCTGGAAAAGAAGATTTAAAAAATAAAATCATACTTGATTTGTGTGCTGCTCCAGGTGGAAAAACTATGCAACTTGCTGCATTGGGGGCGAAAGTTACCGCAGTTGATAAATCTTGTAGGCGGCTTGAAATTTTAAAGGCCAATTTAAAAAGAGTTGGACTAGCGCAACGGGTTGATATAATTCAAGCAGATGTAAGCAAATGGCAAAGTAAGAATAAATTTGACTATATTTTGCTGGATGCGCCATGCAGTGCAACTGGAACTATTAGAAGACATCCAGATTTACTTTATATAAAATCGGCAAAAGATATAGATAAAATAGTTAAAATACAAGAAGATATTATTAAAAACGCATCTAAAATGCTAAATAAAGATGGTCTGCTTGTTTACTCAGTTTGTTCTTTACAAAAATTAGAGGGTGAACAACATTTTAAAAAAAAATCAATATTAAAAAATACATCACTTAAAGTAGATAAAATAGAAGATTTTATAATTAAGCCCAGCAATGACGGTTTTGTTCGCTCACTTCCTTATATGTTTGGTGGTATGGACGGTTTTTTTATTGCTAGATTAAGACATAGTTGCTAGAATCTAATCTATGAGAGATGATGTTTTAATTGCACCATCTATTTTGTCGGCGGATTTTTCTAAGCTTGGTGCAGAAGTTGAAGCAATAGATAAGGCAGGTGCGGATTTTATACATATAGATGTTATGGATGGACATTTTGTTCCAAATATTACAATTGGGGCAGGGGTGGTTACTTCTATTAGAAAAAATTCAAATAAAATATTTGATGTTCATTTGATGATAGAAAATACCGATAATTTTGTAGAAGATTTTGCAAAGGCAGGGGCAGATATTATTACTTTTCATATTGAATCTGCTATTCATGCCCACCGCACGGCAGAGCTTATTAAATCCTTTGATAAAAAAGTAGGCGTTGCGCTTAATCCTTCCACATCAGAAAAGGAAATTGAATATATCCTACCATATATAGATATGGTTGTTATTATGACTGTAAATCCTGGATTTGGTGGGCAGAAATTTATTCCTTTGCTAGATAAAATACACAATGTAAAAAAAATGATAGATGACTTAGAATTTAATATTGATATTCAAGTTGATGGTGGTATAACTTCTAAAACTGCTCCACTGGCAATAGATGCTGGCGCTAATATTTTAGTTGCAGGAACAGCTGTTTTTGCTGGTGGAAAAGAAAATTATTCAAAAGCAATTGCAAATCTTAAGAGTTCTTCCTTTAAAGATGCGGTTGTTAATAGCTAAATCAAAATATACAAGCTGGTTTCTTAAGCTTGTATTTATCAAAATGGTTAAATAATGATGCTAGAAGATAGAGAACATATCTCTAATAATATTTTGTTTAAGGGGCTTTTTAATTGTGCTGACCATATAAAACATATGTCTTCACTATGTAGCTTGGCTATTGGAAAAAAAATAGAAATTGACCCAGCAAATATTACTCTTCCCCCAGATATATGGCATGGTAATAAAAATATTGGATATGATATTTTGCAAGGTCTATATAGTTTTGCTGGTTTTAGTTATCGTAGTTTAGACGTTGCTTGGGAGATAGAAAATAGTAATGATAGTTGGCTTTTTTCAATGCATAGTTTTGAAATGTTAAAACATTTAAAGGCAATAGGCGGGGATAGAGCCAGACAACATGCAAGATATTTAATAGCAAATTGGTTAAATAGTTATTGGAATTGGGATAGTTTGTCTTGGCGTTCAGATATAATGGCAAGGCGAATTGTAAATTGGCTTGCCTCATATTCTATTTTTTGTGCTAGTGCTGATGAAGAATTTGTCTATAGGGTGCTAGATAGTTTAATTAGGCAAACAAAATATCTTGAAAAAAATTTAAATAAATGTGATTTGCTATATGATAGTAAAGCTTTAATTTATTCTGGCTTGGCTTTTAATGTAGATAGTTGGTTAAAAATTGGCACAGAAATAGTAATTAAATCTATTCAAAAAAATATCTTACTTGATGGTGGACATGCTAGCAGAGCGCCAGAAAAACATCTTATATTTTTACAAAATTTGCTTGATATTAGAACAGCTTTGAATATGGCGGGTATAGAGATACCTCAAATAGTTCAACATTGTATAAGAAAAATGGCAATAGTGCTTAGAACTCTTAGGCAAAATGATGGCTGTCTTCCTGTTTTTCATGGTGG
>JALTWL010000085.1 GCA_027047045.1 Micavibrio sp. | reverse complement strand
AATCCGGAATATTACAGACAAAGACAGCAGATCATAGAGCATCAATTTGGGACACTGAAGCGCCAATGGCATTTTGACCATACCCTGATGCGAGGCAAAACGCATGTCCTTGCACAAGTGGCATTGGCCTTTACGGTTTACAATCTAAGGCGGAGTGTGTCCATACTGGGATATTCGGAGCTATTAGGCCGTCTAAAGGCCCAAATTCATCAATTATTAACTATATTTAGCCTCAGGTGCTCTATGGAGTATGACGGTAGAAAATTTAATATTTATTTTTGTCAGACTTCATAGACGCCGACATAGTCTAAGCTAAATTATTTAAGGGTAGATGCACAGACTCCCGTTGTGTAGCATTTGAAACAAAATCTTAAAAATTAATAAATTAAACTAAAAAATATGATTATTTCTAAAATTAAAAAAATTGGGAAAAGTATTCTAAAACAAAATGTAACAAACAAACCGAAAAATATTAGGTCTATAAATAATTCAAAGAAGGTATTAGATGGATTAGTGGCATATAATAAATACGGAGGTTATTTTACGCCATTATCTTCTCAAAAAAGACCAGCTGTACAAGCCATTCTAAATGGAGATGTTTATGAACCTGATACTATTGATTATATGAGGAATAATTGTTCAAACGGTGATATTATACACGCTGGGACATTTTTTGGAGATTTTTTACCTGGCCTATCAACGGCAACTTCAGATGAAGCAAAAATATGGGCGTTTGAACCAAATATCGAAAACTACAGATGTGCACAGATAACCATTTTAATAAATAATCTAAACAACGTCAAATTATTTAATTCTGGAGTAGGTGAAATTAACACAATAGTTCCAATGCAAATAGAATCAGTAAATGGTATTAGTTTAGGGGGTTCTAGCACAATTGTTAATGAATATAAGGAAGGTAAAACAATAAATGTGGAAATTATTAAAATAGATGATGTAATTCCTTTAGATAGATATATATCTATTATTCAGCTTGATGTAGAAGGTTATGAGAAAGAGGCTTTGCAAGGAGCATTGCGTACAATAATTAGATGTAATCCAGTATTAATACTAGAAGATAATAAAAATGTTATAGAAACTAGTTGGTTTGCAGATAATATTTTAAGCCTAGGTAACAAAGTTATTGGCAAA
>JALTWL010000084.1 GCA_027047045.1 Micavibrio sp. | reverse complement strand
CTACCCATTACAACACCATAGCTACCAGCAGATCTAAATAATTTTCATTTAGTAAAAGGAGTAACCTCTAAATTATAAATCATAAAAGAGTCTGGTATATCTTTTAACTGTTTTCTATTACCATCTTTCAAAGGTGCTTGATCACCCGTCATAATAATATCACCAACTTTAATTCACTTCCATGCCAAAACATATCTTTTCTCTCCATCTGCATATGTAACCAACGCTATTCTTGCTGTTCTATAAGGATCATATTCTATAGATTTAACAGTAGCAGGTATATTCAACTTATCATATCATCTAAAATCAACAATTCTATACAATCTTTTATGTCAACCTCATCTAAATCTAACAGTAATTCTTCATTGATTATTCCTACCAGCTTTTGATTTTATAAATTTAACTAAACTCTTTTCTGGCTCTGTTTTTGTTATCTCTTCAAAAGTATAACCTGTCATAAATCTTCTAGAAGGAGTATACGGCTTATATGTTTTTATTCACATCTTTATTAAAACTTATATTAATATAAATTATATAATTTTTATAGTTTTACCTTCTTTTAAAGTAACTATAGCTTTTTTATACGATGGTCTCCTATAAGCTTTTCACCTAAAATACTTAGTCTTTCATGGAACTATCATAGTATTAACTTTTTTAATATCTGATAGATCAAGATTATATATTTTTGCTATAGCATGTTTTATATCCGTTTTAGTAGCTGATTTATGTACCTTAAAAATATATTTAGGTATTTTCTTTTCAACAACTTCTGTCTTAACTACTTCTTTCACAAATTTATTACCGGCTTTAGAAATCCACTCTTTAGTTTCCTTTATTTTATTACCTTTTTTATCTAAAACAGGTCTTTTAGTTTTTACTTCCAACTCTTTTGCTTTTTCAGTAATAATTGGCTCTATAATTATATCATAAGGAGAAAAATTTTTTAAAGCCTTTACTTCTTTAGATTTCTCAGACCTTCTTCTTAATTTATCTTTAAATGTCATTTTAATTATATGTTAATTTTATATTTATTATTTAACAAATATTTCCTCCAATTTATCTATAGCTTCTTCTACAAATAAAATATTTTTATAAGTTAACAAATCATATGGATTAACAAAATTTACCACCAAAGTTTTTACTGTAGGAATATTA
>JALTWL010000083.1 GCA_027047045.1 Micavibrio sp. | reverse complement strand
ATCATAGGAGCTTTTGCTGGGTCTACTTTAGGTTTAGCCATTCCTTTTAAGAAAGCTATTAATTCATCTTTTTTTCCAGCATAAGCTTGAGCAATTTTCTTTAAAGAAGGTCCTACTGTATCAACAGCTGGTTGGTGACATGCTGTGCAACCATTTTGTTGGAATACTGCTTGTCCATTTCCTGCAAATGCTGAACCAGCTATAACTGCCGCTCCAGCTACAACAGCTACTAATTTTTTCATTTTAAATTACCTCCAATGTTTAATTTTAAATATATGCTAATAATCTTATTATAGCAATAAAATTTTTAAAATTTAACTTTTTGGTTTTAAATATTATCCTTATATTCTTTAAACATTTTTTTACTTTCTAGAGATGCCATTCTGTTAACAACTTCTCTCTTTATACCTGACATTCTTTCTATCGCTTCTATATATAAATGGATGTAACCTTCCACTATTACAGATAATATAGCGTCTGTAATTTTATTGAACGCTAAACTTAATTCCAATGCTTTATCTGCTTCGAACTCAGCAAAACATTTTTTTGCAAATTCAGACTGTAGTATGTTCATCATTGATATCATATAACTATTATCTACGCCCCTAGCTATATGAGCTAAACCTATATACCATTGTTTTTTCCAAAAATTATCATCTATATTTCCATCGATAATATCTACATACCAATTAGAAAGGGTATTTTCCAGCTTTTCTCTTTCTCCTTCATTAGGTATATTTGCAGTTTTCTCATAAGAAAAAAGCTTTTCATAAAAAGTATCTACCAAATTTTTCTTCCATGAAAGAAGTATGTCTTTATGCTCATTAAAAATCCTATAAGTGTCTTCAGACAGTCCATTAATTTTGGAAAAAGTTTCTATGACTGTATTAATATTTTGCACTTCTATTCCCTCTGGATCGTTTTTTAACTTAAAAAAGTTTAATTAGTATTAAGGCATACTGCATTGAGATTTTTCATACAAAATTTTTGACCTTGTGACTATATATTCCCTTTAGAATTAGATAATTTTTCTTTTATTTCTTCTATCCATGTATTTCTTCTTATAACTTCATCGTAAGTTTCTTTATAAAGTAATTCGTAGTTATGGTATATAGTTTTTGCATCAAAGTAATCATCAAATAGCCTAATTGAAGGAAAAAAT
>JALTWL010000082.1 GCA_027047045.1 Micavibrio sp. | reverse complement strand
ACTTTTAAAACAAAATATTAAAGATATAGTTGAGATGTTTGATCATGCTATAACATTATGGAGCGGTGATAATAAAAACTATATAGAGGATATGAAAAAACACTCAGCTAGATGGATAGAGTTACCAGTTAGCCCAAGTGCAGAGCAATACTCTAGAGTTATATACCTTTTGTGTGAGAGAGTTTTAGAGCTTACCAATGTTAAAAACGGAGAAAAAGAGGTTAAATTACAAAGTGTTATAGTTCATGAAACCGATACCGGTTATGCCGAAGCTTTTTATGAAGATGCTCACTCTAAACTTATGGGAGAGATCGATATAAAAGATATAAAGATAAGCGATGCTATAAAAGATGATTTTAAAGATAAAGAGCTTTGGGAGAAGCTACAAAACGGCATAAGGTTTGATAACCCAACTACCGTATAATAACCTCTTTTTCTCCTTGTTTTAACTCACCTATAACATAAGAGTTTTTAGCCTCATTTAAAACACTATCTACATCTTCCTCTTTAACAACAAGCACCATACCTACACCCATATTGAAGGCTCTAAACATCTCATCCTCTTTTACATGTTTTGATATAAGGTCAAATATAGGTAAAACTTTTATGGATGATTTGTTTATAACTGCTGTTATATCGTTAGGTAAAACTCTTGGTAGATTTTCAATCAAACCTCCCCCGGTTATATGGGCAAGTGCTATTATTTTGTCTTTTAGTTTTTTGAAAGTTTTAACATATATGTTAGTAGGTGTTAGTAGTGTCTCTATTAAAGGTTTGCCTTCAAACTCATAATCAAAATCGAGCTTCATAACATCAAACAATACTTTTCTAGCTAATGAAAATCCGTTAGAATGAAGACCTGAACTAGGAAGAGCTATAAGTTTGTATCCGCTTTTAACCAAAGAGACTCTATCCATCTCCTCTTTTTCTGCTACACCAACTGCAAAACCGGCTAAATCATAATCTTTTTCATTATACATGCCGGGCATCTCCGCAGTTTCACCGCCTATTAAAGCACATTCTGCTTCTATACATCCATCAGTTATACCTTTTATAACATTTGTAGCGGTTTTAACATCTAATTTTCCTGTAGCATAATAGTCTAAAAAGAAAATCGGCTCACCGAAATTACATATAAGATCATTAACACACATAGCAACTAAATCTA
>JALTWL010000081.1 GCA_027047045.1 Micavibrio sp. | reverse complement strand
ATATAATATGGGTGTGAAATATAAATTAAAAAATTAAAAAATTAATAGATGTCACATATGTTTGCTAAAACTGGTTCTGGTTGAAGTTCACATTAACAACACATAATCATATAATGGTGAAGTGAGAACAGAATTCTAAATTTCCATTTGGCTTAAAAACACCATAACAAAACTTTAAGAATATACACCAGTGCCAAATGATTTTATCAAAGATACCTGAAAATAGCACAGTAAGGTTTTATTGCACAAGTATCTCACAAACATCATCTCACAACTATCTCACAATATCATTTCACAGATATCTCACAAATATCTAACATATTATCTCAAAATTATCATCTCACAAATATCATCTTATAGATATCTCACTAATATCTCACAAATATATCACAACTATCATCTCACCAATATCTCACAATCTTTGTCTAAAAAACAAAATCTAATATCATCTGATAAATATCATCACACAAATATTTTCATGTAAAAGAACATATGACCAGGCTTTGTTAGGGAAGTATAATCCACAACATAACGAGTGGCCTCATCACATACAAGAGCTCACCATATTGTTGTTTGTCCATCATATTACTTCCTTCTTTTAGGGGCTGTTTTTCTTCCAGCAGTGCCTGCTCTGCTAGGTTGTCTCTTTACGTTGCCAAAGGGATCTGTGTTTTCTGGTAAACTGCTGGTGTCAGATTTGAACTTGGTACCTCGTCTACCTCTAACAGGTTGTGAACCGGGAACGTAATGCTCGGGTCTGGGGCTAGTCTCCCCAGGAGTGTCTTGGCAATCAACCCCAGCCTCTGTTGTGTCTGTCAGTGATATGACGTCAGACTTTGCTGTCCTTACTGGATTTGTTCCTGCTGTGTCCTTGTTTGTCAGTGAGCTCGTTTGTTTCTGATAGTCCAGTTGAAGGTGATTAAGGCTTAACACTTATGAGCATGACGGGAATACAGAAGTGTGTTGAAATGCATAGCAGAATGGTGTCTATACATGGTAGTGCATTTACTTCCTTGTCACCTTCTGGATCACTTTTATTAGCAGCCAGGTGCCAAACAGGTCGAGAATGGTCTAAATAAATACAAATGAAAAAGGAAATAGTTAAAACTTAAAACAAGAATGAAAATCCACAAATACAGAGAGAGATAGGTTGAGAGAGAGAGAGAGAGAGAG
>JALTWL010000080.1 GCA_027047045.1 Micavibrio sp. | reverse complement strand
GTTCTATAGCATTTTCTACTGAGTATATGAACGAGCCTTTAAGTGAAGAAGACATGGTATTTAAACCTGACTGGATTGAATATTATCAATCTTTAGAAATAGCAAACAAAAAACTTGAAATAATTACTGCAGTTGACCCTGCAACAGGTAAGGCAAAGGGTGATTATTCTGCAATAGTTACAGTTGGAAAAGATAAAGACACAGGAATTTATTATGTTTTAGATGCTTATGCAGACAAAATTTCAGATTTAAAGCTAATAGAGAAAATAATAGAAAAATTCCAGATTTTTAAGCCTAAATCTATAATCTTTGAAACAGTTGCTTTTCAGGAAATATATAAAAATCAAGTTATGAGGGAAGCTTCCAAAAGAGGAATACATCTGCCTATAAAACCAATAAAGCCTAAGGTTCAAAAAGAAGTTAGAATTCAAAAGCTATCACCACTAATTGAAAATGGTTTAATCAAATTTAAAGAAAATCAAAAGCTATTAATACAGCAATTACTGGAGTTTCCAAAAGGCTCACACGATGACCTTATTGACGCATTAGAAATGGCAATTAGTGGTTTTGAAGCTTTTGCAGATACAAAATCTTTTGTTTCAAGATTTTTCAGGAGGAAAACAATTGTTTAACGATATTAGGGAGCTAAAGGAACAGGTGGAACATATATATGCAATGCTTAACAGGATTTTTGCTCTTGGCAAAGTAGTTGCTATTGACGAAGAAAGGGGACTTGTAAGGGTAAAACTTGAAGAACACGATAACCTCACAACCTACTGGCTACCTGTTTTATATACAAAAACACAATACGATAAAGAATACTGGCTACCAGATATAGATGAAATAGTTTTATGCGTTTTTACTCCTCCAGCTTTTGAGCGAGGATTTGTAATTGGAAGTTTTTATACTCAAGAGGATACTCCTCCAGAGGCTACAAGGGAAAAATGGATTAAAAAATTCAAAGATGGAACGGTTATTGAGTATGATAGGCAAAATAGCAAACTGTTAATCCATAGTGTTGGAGATGTAGAAATAATTTCTGATACACATATAACAATGAAAGCTCCAAGAATTGATTTAAATCCTTAAGAGGTGTTTAAAATGGCAGGTGTTGTAAGGCTTGGTGATAAATGCTCAGGGCACGATTGTTATCCTTCAAGGGCTAATGATGAG
>JALTWL010000079.1 GCA_027047045.1 Micavibrio sp. | reverse complement strand
TATGGAAATCTGGGGTTTATGAGCTTGCTTTGGACTGTGTTTGTTTTTGGGTAGTATATGCTTACAGGTTCTATTGTTTGTCTTTGTTTTGGAATGTCTTTTTTTGTAAATCCAAATATTTGTTTTAATTTTTGCCATAAATCCATTTTATTCTCCTTTTATAGGATTTGATGAAGCAAATACAGGGGGGATGTAGATTTTTGGCTCTTCTTCTATTGAGGCGTAAACTGCTAAGGCTAAGCTCCAAAATCTGTCAGCGTGTCCTTTTTCTGTTCTATCTGCCTGTAGTTTTATGTTTCCTGATGGGGTTATTGTTTTTTGGACACTGTGCAGGTCTTCTCTTAGGTCTTTATCTGGATAAATTCTGATTAGTTTGTCTTGAAACTTTGATTTTAATTTTGTGGCTAATTCTTCTTTTGTTTTAGCTGTAAAGGTTATTGGCATTACTTTTATCTCTCCCCATTTTTGCTGGAGTTCTTCTGCAAGCTGCATTCCTAAGCCTGTGTTGTCTATTGCTACTCTGCGGGCGTATCCTGTGAAGTGGTCTATTATGTTGAATTGTTCTCTAAATGGTAGGTTTTTGATTATTTCTTGTTTTCTTAGGTATAAAACATCTCCTATTTTTTCTAAAACTGATATAACTGTTAAATCGTGTTTTCTTCCTATGTCTATGCCTATGTAAATATCTCCTTCAAGCCCTTTTAAATTTTCTGCTTTTATGTCCTGTGCTTCGCAGGATTGGATAAGTTCATAAGGCAAAAATGCTCCTGCTTCGTCTATAAATTCACATAGATATTCTTGTCTCCATGTTTCCTCATCTGCAGCTCCTTCTCTTAGGATTTCTACATCTATAGCTGAGCCTTGTTTTACTGCATCGTAAATGGTTGTTTTTTGTTTATACCAGTATGGCTTTTTATCTGCCTCTGTCCATAGTTTATAAAACATATTTGATTTTCCAAATGGTGTGGAAGTTATTACAAGTTTTGCTTCTTTTTTTCTTGTTATCATTGAAAATACTGCTCTCCAAAGCTCCTTATCGTGCTGGACAAATGCAAACTCATCAAGTATTAAAAGGTCTGCAGTAAATCCTCTTACTGTATCGGGATTTGATGGGACGGATATTATTCTGCTTTGGTTTGGAAATTTTATTATGTGAGTTTGGGTTTTTACATCT
>JALTWL010000078.1 GCA_027047045.1 Micavibrio sp. | reverse complement strand
ACCCCAGCATTAACAATACCACCGCCAGTATAAAATATTGGCTTTTTTGCCACCGCCATAATGTCAACTGCTTTTTCAACTAAATGAGAACTAATGTAGCTTTGGACATTATAGCTAGGTAAATTCACCCCATCTATGCCAATATTTTTATATTCAGCCATTGCAAGTTGTATATCCTTTGGAATATCAACCAAAACAGGCCCAGCCCTGCCAGTAGTGGCAATCTTTACTGCTTTGAAGATTGTCGGGGCTAAATCTTCCACATTTTTTACTAAAAAATTATGTTTTGTACATGAATGGGTAAGCCCCGTGGCATCACATTCTTGAAATGCATCTGTTCCAATCATAAAGGTTGGTACTTGCCCAGATATACAAAGCACAGGAATTGAATCAAGATAAGCATCTGTCAAAGCAGTAATTGTATTAGTAATGCCAGGACCTGATGTTACCAACATCACACCCAGCTTACCTGTTGAGCGTGCATAACCTTCCGCTGCATGTCCTGCCCCTTGTTCGTGGCAAGTTAAAATATGTTTTATATTAGAATTTGCATAAAGCGCATCATAAATTGGTAACACCGCCCCACCTGGATAGCCAAATATAGTGTCAACCCCACAATCTATTAGGGATTTTAGTAAAATTTCTCCTCCGCTTATTTGTTCCTTTTTTATATTTAAGTCTGTCATTTTTTAACTATTTTCCTCATAATTTTTATATCTATACTTGACGCGATGCTTTAAAGACTAATAGAGTTTATATATATGTTCCAATAAAAAATGAAAAATTTTAGATAAAAATGCAAAATATAAAAAATACTTTAATAGAAGAAATACTAAGGGCAAGAGAATGTATTTACAGAACTGGAACTCCAACCCCAATTGAGATAATTCCAATTGAAAATATAAATGCTGAAATTTACTTAAAAAGGGAAGATTTATCTAAAATAAATGCATATAAATGGCGCGGTGCATATAATGCTATTTCTATGTTAAGCAATGATGAAAGGCAAAAGCCCATTATTGCTGCCTCTGCTGGCAATCATGCCCAAGGTGTTGCTATGTCGGCAAAATTACTGGGGCTAAAATCTATAATATATATGCCTAAATCCACCCCACAGATGAAACAAATCGCCGTTAAAAGACATGGTGGTGGGGCAGTTGAAATCCGCCTTATTGGCG
>JALTWL010000077.1 GCA_027047045.1 Micavibrio sp. | reverse complement strand
AAAAAGTAGATTATTCAAAAAAAGAAAAAAAAGAAGAAAAAAAATATGATAATAATGTAACTTGAATAGTAATAAATCCATTAAATAATTATAGAGCAATATCTATTTGGGAAGATACAATAATAATAGAAAACGAAAAACAAGAAAAAATAGCTACTATAGAAAACACTTCTGAATTATATATCAATAGAAGACTATATTTATCTTTTCATCCTAAAAAATCAAATATTTTAGTATACATATGAAAAGATAACAAAGTAAAGATGTATGATTTAGATACAGGAGAAACAAAAGAATTATATAGTCATGAAGATGAGGTAACTTCAGTAGCTTTTAGTCCAGATGGAACAAAAGTGGTAAGTTGATGAGATGATTACAAAGTAAAGATGTATGATTTAAAAACAGGAGAAACAAAAGAATTATATAGTCATGAATATTGGGTAAATTCAGTAACTTTTAGTCCAGATGGAAAAAAAGTGGTAAGTTGATGAGGTGATAATAAAGTAAAGATGTATGATTTAAAAACAGGAGAAACAAAAGAATTATATAGTCATGAAGACCGGGTAACTTCAGTAGCTTTTAGTCCAGATGGAACAAAAGTGATAAGTTGATGAAGTGATAACAAAATAAAGATATATGATTTAAAAACAGGAGAAACAAAAGAATTATATAGTCATGAAGATTATGTAAATTCAATAACTTTTAGTCCAGATGGAAAAAAAGTGGTAAGTTGATGAAAAGATAACAAAGTAAAGATGTATGATTTAGAAACAGAAGAAACAAAAGAACTATATAGTCATGAATATTGTGTAAATTCAGTAACTTTTAGTCCAGATGGAGCAAAAGTGATAAGTTGATGAGATGATAATAAAGTAAAGATGTATGATTTAGAAACAGAAAAAACAAAAGAATTATATAGTCATGAAGATGAGGTAACTTCAGTAGCTTTTAGTCCAGATGGAGCAAAAGTGATAAGTTGATGAAATGATAATAAAGTAATAGAAGTAACTTTTAAAATTATTTGATAATTAAAAAAATGGAAAAAGGATATATTAATTTAGCAGAAAAAAAGAATTTTTTAGAAGAAGAAGTTATTGAATCTTGGATAAAATACTATTCAAAAAAAATGTGAATAGAAGTTATTTTTAGTGATGATGAAAATTTAATTGCTTGAATTGATA
>JALTWL010000076.1 GCA_027047045.1 Micavibrio sp. | reverse complement strand
ATGGGTAGCCCAAGATGAACACTCAGACATCAAAGCCTTACTTGAGATGCTAGACTTTCCTATCAATGCCTACTACGCTGACTTTAACTTCTCACTCTCAGAGCACCCTGTTCTAAAACTCTATGATAAGGGAGAAGCCAAAGAAGGTGTGGGAGCTGGTGGAGCTTTGGTGTATGGGGGTTTAAATGGGATTGGTAAAGAGGAAATTACAAAAAAAATTGAATATTTTTTAAGATAAAGGAAAATAATATGTCACAAACAACACAAGAAGAAATTATCATTAAATATCCAAACTGTCTCTATGCTGGAGATGAAATTACATGTGAAGTAATAACTATTCCAAAGCATAAATATACAAAAAGAGTCACTTTTCATTGGGCAGATAATTCAGTTCAAGTAATTGGTGCTCATATGATTCAGCCAAATGTATTTGAATTTCCTCCAAGTCAGGATAATATAACATGGTATTTGAAATATACAGCAAAACAAAGCCTAAAAAATTCAAAAAAACAACTTTATGTAACAATTGACACAATAAAAATTAATACTTTTTATATTTGGACTATTCGCATTTTACTATCACTTCTATTTATTATTCCAATAGTATTAATGTTTGAACCAGTCAAAGAATTTATTACAAATCATCTTAAAATTATATTATCTATTGGTGAATTTACTTTACCAATTAGTTTAAATTTTATTTTACTAGTTATACTTTGGAGTAATAAAACGACTGAATTCATGAAAAGATTATTTATGTTACCTATAAATAAAAGAATAGAATATGATGGGAAAATAATTTCTAATGGTTTTATCTGTATATTATCTTCACGCAAAGAATCAGACTGTTGCCAAGATAATAATATCTCTTATACTCAAGCAAATTGTTCATCATTAATCTTACCATTTTATGAATAAGCATAAAAAAAATATTTTTCAAAGATTTTTTAAATAATATGAAAACCCTCTACCACGGCGGACAAAAATCAGGCAAGAGCCTACTAGCTGAACAAAAGGCTCTAAGCCTTGCAGGTGATAAAAAACCCTACTACATCGCTACCTATGACAACAGCTATGGGGATGGTGAGATGCGAGAACGTATTGAAACCCATCAGTCTCAACGTAAAGAGAAGTTTATCACCATAGAAGAAACGCGGCACCTTAACCAACACATAGAAGCTA
>JALTWL010000075.1:468-6457 GCA_027047045.1 Micavibrio sp. | reverse complement strand
ATATCAAAAAAAGTGATATTGTGTTAGATATTGGCTGTGGAAGCGGTTATTCATCTGCTATTTTATCATATCTAGCCGCAACCGTTATTGGGATAGAAGAAAATAGCGCAATTGCAGAAGACGCAGAAGAAACCCTAAAAGAAATGGATATATGCAATGTAGCCATTATAAATACTAATGTGCTGGCAGGCTATAAAGAACAAGCGCCGTTTAATGTAATTTTGATAAATGGCTCAATATTGCATGTTCCATCTCATATAACTGACCAGTTAGCTGAAGGTGGACGTTTGTTAACCGTTATTGTTCATAATGAAAATACCAATAATGGCAAAGCTATCTTAATGAAAAAAGAAAAAGGCAATATTAAAACAACATATCTTTTTGATGCGGCAACTCCTCCACTTTTAGGATTTGAAAAAAAAGAATTTTTTACTTTTTAAGTAAGGTACTGATTTCATGCTCAGTTATAGAAAAATCGCAATATTTGCATTGCTGGTTGCTTTTTTATTTTTTACAGAAAAGCGCTCATTTGCTCAAAACAACTTAGATATTTTGGATATTTTAACAAATTTATCTAAAAATAATCCCCAAATCCTAGCAAAGCAAGCAATCGTTAAACAAAATAAAGAAGAAATAAATTTTGTTAAATCTAAACGTTATCCTAACATTACATCCGATATAAATGCCAGTTCCTTCATTACAGAGCCTAGCAGTTTTGGGGCAAATAGTGGCGAAATGGCTGATATTAGTCTTACAATATCCCAACCTTTATATAAAGGTGGCAGAACAAATGCAAAAATTAAAGAAACAGAATTTTTACTGCAGGCAAGTATAGCAGAGCTTGAAAATGCTACCCAAAATATATTTTTTGAAACTCTAAAAACATATATATCCGCAATAAAAAATAAAAAAATAGTTACTCTTAGAAAGCAAAATATAAAAACCCTAAAAAAACAGCTAGAATATGAACAAATCAGACAAGATTTAGGAGAAAATTCCATTACTGATGTAACTCAAGCCGAATCTAGACTTGCTGCTGCAAAAGCTAACCTATCAATTGCTGAGGGGGACTTACTTAACTCGGTTACAAAATACAAACGCCTAACTAACAGCAATATCCCAAACATAAATAAGATAGATAAAATACCAACACTTAACTTATCATCGCTAAATATAGATGACTTACAAAATCTACTAAAAATCGCCAAAGAAAATAGCCCTAACGTGCAATATATACAACTGCAAGAAAAAGCTAACTTAGAAAATTATAAATTTATAAAAGGTGAAAAATACCCAAGCCTTGATATTGTTGGGCAAACCAAACGTTTTTATAAACCAACATTTGCCCCAAACGAATCATATCAAGACCAGTCAAATATCTCAATTAAAGCAAAACTCCCCCTCTTTTTAGGAGGCAGTGTAAAAGCCAAATTAAAACAATCAAAATATGAACAACAAAATCTGTCACAACAGTTAAATGACAAAATATTGGACATAGAACAAAATATTGCTATTTCCGTTCAAAATATCAAAACTGCAAAGGCAGAAATTATTGCCAGAAAATCACAACTAAAAACCACCGCTATTGCTCTAGAGGGAGTAAAAGAAGAATTCAAACTAGGCGGTAGAACCACCCTAGACATACTAAATGCAGAAGAAGAAAAATTAAATGCACAAGTTAACTTAACCATTGCAAAATATAATCTTTCTATATCAAGTCTTTCCCTCATAAATAACTTAGGCTTACTATCCTTGAATAAATTTTCTAATTTTTTACCCAAATAAATAAATATTATTCTTGACAGTTACCAAATTCTCTTTTAGAAGTTATCAGTGTCCTTGCTTTGAAGGGATTGCGGGTGTAGCTCAGTTGGTTAGAGCGCCGGCCTGTCACGCCGGAGGTCGCGGGTTCAAGTCCCGTCACTCGCGCCACTAGTGGTGCAGTTACCCACCCCTAAAATGGCTTACCCCCCTAAAATGGCTTACCCCCCTAAAATGGCTTACCCCCCTAAAATGGCTTACACCCAACTAAGAAACTAACTTAATTTGATATATGACCACAGCGATGCAACTACATAAATATGGCACAACAGAGCAATTACTATATCACAGTTGCAATATTTACATATATCCACTTAGTCTTAATTTGTTTTTGTTATATAGCTAATTCCAAATATATTTTGATGGTTTTTATTTTTATACTAATTATATATAGAATACTCGTTACACTTAAAACTACACGATACTAGATTCCATCTCCTAAAAAATTCTATATTTTTGTTGGGTCGGAAATGTGGTTTAAATTTTCTTCAATTTCTTCTTCAAATGGCATATTGGCTTGCGCGCCTAAGCCCTCACATGAAAGCCCCGCGGCAACAACAGCTCTTTTTAAGGCTGATGTGAAATTATAGCCTTTTTCTAAGGCTGCGGCAAATACTCCACAAAAACAATCTCCCGCACCAGTGCTATCTACAACTTCTACATCAAGAGGAGCTATCATATATTCTTCTCTAGGGCTAAGTGCTAAAACCCCCTTATCACCTAACGTAATAATACAAGTTAGCTGCCCGCGTTTTGCAAATTCTTTGGCAATTTTTTCAAGAGTATTGGTTTTGAATTTATGAAGCTTGGCAAGCTGTTTTGCCTCTAAATCATTGATTATTAAATAATCTAAAAGCTGTAAAATATCATCTGGAATGGGAACAGTAACAGGTGATGCGTTCATAATTGTTCTAGTTCCTTGCTCTGCTGCCCTCCTCAATAACATAAAAGTTTCTTCACAAGGAACTTCCATTTGAACCAAAACTGTATTATTTTCCAGCAATATTTCATCTGGAATTTGGTCTTCTGTTGCATCAAGATTGGCGCCGCTACTAACAACAACCATATTTTTACCGCTACTATCAATCCAAATGGAAGCGCAACCAGTTGGCTTATCAGAAATACCTATGCCAGTTGTAAGAACACTTTGTGATTTTAAATTATTGATAGAACGACGACCAAAAGCATCATCACCAACTTTACCAACAATTGCTGTTTTTGCGCCTGCTCTGACAGCTGCCATTGCTTGGTTAGAGCCTTTTCCCCCTGACCTTGTTATATAATGTTCAGACTTCAGAGTTTCTCCCACAGATGGAAAATGCGAAAGAGGCATAATCATATCAACATTAAGTGCGCCAAAAACAATAATCAAAATTCTAATCTTTCTAGTAAAATTAAAAATACAGCCACAGCCACACTTTAAGTATAAATTATTTTTTTTATGATGCAAGACCGCTATTGCTATCTAAATATTAAAAGCATTTGACATAACCTTAAATTTATATTACTATCATTAAGTAGATAAAAAAATTTTTGATTCTTATAAAATTTTAAAGGGGGAGCTATGCCAGTTGGTTGTACATTAAATGATATTGAGCATTTTAAAAATCACGCTCCTAAAATATTACATGCATTAGAAAAAATGAAACAATACAGCCCGATTGGAAAACAGCTGTATGATTGGGCAAAAGAAAATCACATATATTTTACTGAAAAAGAAATGTCAGATAGCTTAGGTATGGGGGGGCAAGATGTTATTTGTAACTCTAAAAATTCAGCCACAACAAATATCTCAATTATTGCCCATGAATTGATGCATGTTATTCAATATCACCACAATAGTAATATATTTTGCGGAAATGATAGTGATTATAGAAGTTTTATTATACGTGGTAATGGGTTAGAGGCGGGGGCGGTTACATGTGAATTTAGGGTTTTATACGAAATGAAACTAAATGGATATCCAAAAGCTTGGGATATTTTTATGAAAAATGAGGGCAGGTTTAGACTTCCAAATGGTAAGTTGATTAGAGCAAGAGATAAATATAAGCAAATAGCAGATCACTTTGAGCTAGCTTTTAAAAATTCTATTAAATCTGGATTAACAACAGATGAGGCAATGCAAAATGCATGTAATGTTACACATGAAGTTTACAATAGCTCACAAGCTTTGATGGATGTTTATAATTCAATTTATTTAAAAAGCTTTTTAAATCAAGTAACAGTAATACAAGCTAAAAATAGCACCATAACCATTGATGATATTAGAGATATGGTAAAAATTGGAGAGGATGGCTATTTAATTGATGAAGTAAAAATGAAACTAGATGACGATGCACTTTTTGGTAATAATAATTTAATGCGTCAAGCTTTTGAATATATTGAAGTTGCAAAATTAGAAGAGCTATTAGGCAAAAAAAATTGTCTAGTAATAAGAAAAATGGAAAAAATTAAAAAAGATAATAATCCTTACATTGGAATAAATTTAACTGATATTTCATTTCATTTATGCCGAAATAAAGATAAAAATATATTAGAAATAATGAATGATATGGTTGGAATAAAAATACCAAAACAGCTGAGCTTGGATTTTTTTGCAGCAGCCAGCCCCAAAAACAAAAAACAACAAAGAAAGTGGGAAAGAAAGCAAAAATTCAAAGCTCAAAAACAAAATGCTAAACCATCTCAAAATAGATTTATACCTTAAAAAAATAGCTACCATATAAGAGGAATAGCATTTTTTTTACCCAGCATAAGTTCGCTCATTGCCCAGACTCTAGCATCGGCTCTGTCTGGGCTACTGCTTTCTTGCCCCTGTGGGGTAAAAGCGCATAGCTGGTCTTCTAACTTTCCAAATACTCCAACATGGTGAATTTTACCTTGTTCATCTAGGGCAGCGATTGGCTCTGCCCTTGTAAATTTTCCACGACTTGCTCTTAGTGATTTATATGCTATATCTGCTCTTTGTGTTCTAATTGTATGCTCTACCATATCGCCACCTTGGTTTACTTCTGCCACTATTCTATCTGCATTGTATTTATCAAATAAAAAAATTGCTTTTTTTGCCCAGCTAGCAGGTGAATATTTACCGCTTGCATCTTCTAGTACATAACCATGCCCATCTTCGCCAAGCCCAGCAACAATAATTCCAGTTTCATCACTATTACTATTAGATGTGGTGGCTGGGTCTATTGCAATTACTATCCTTTGTAGAGGCGGTAATTTCTTATCCGTAACCCTGTTTTTTTCTAACAACTCCCTTGACCAAAGCGCATTTGGGTTATCGCTGTGAAATGCTTCTTCTATTGTAGAGGGATATTCCCTTCTAAATGCCCAAATACTGCCAAGCTCAGCTATTTTTGCCCGTCGCCATAAAATTTGCTCTAACTTTAGGGAATATTCTTGCATATAGCTTTTTTCTTCATCAGTTAAAGCTATTTTTTTATCTATTTTGACGCTATATTCGCTTTGCCAAAACCAAGGCACAAAAATAAGCTCATAGGGGATAGTTCCCGCCTCTGCTTCCATACACATTTTATAGAAAAGCCCTGTACCTCCATTAGAGGTACTTTCTAGTATTATTTCTGTTCCCTCCATATCTGGCACAGCTTGCAAAATGCCTGACATATGAGTTGTTGCTTGCGCCCAATATGCTACTTCTGAGCCATGAAATAGCTGTATAGTTTCTGAACGTCCAACCCCTTGCGACTTAGCAGAGCCTATTTTATAACTAGAATTTAATATATCCAAAATAAGCTCTTTATTATTAGCAATAGCCGCCTGCGGGCGTACCAATCTTGGGCAGTAATCGTGAAAACGTCTAACTATTTTATAGATATTTTTTGCTGCTTCTTCCAAGTGAGTTAAAACAAATGCGTTCATACCGTATCTATGACTTATATTCCAATAAAAACGCCCTGCCACATAGGTGGAACAACCCTGTTGTCTTCCTTTTAGGATTATTGCTCTTATTTTGCCTTTTCTTCTTTTTTGTTTTTCTAGCCTATGATTTATATAAAGCTGTGCTTGATTTAATAAAAAAGGCTCAATTCCTCCTGTTTTGAGCCTTATTTTTAAGCATTTTGCCGCATAATGTGGAAAATTATCCTTTAGACGTTGCCTGACTTGTCGTTCAAATTCATCCATCAACACCTCTAGCTATCTGGGA
>JALTWL010000075.1:0-458 GCA_027047045.1 Micavibrio sp. | reverse complement strand
GCATATTGTCTAGAAAATCTTTGTTTGGGGGATAGTCATTATCAGTAATTCCTAGCTGATATTTGCTATATCCTGCCATTGCTAAAGCAATGTCTTGTAAATTTGCCTCTTGCCAAAAAATTTTGGGCGACCAAGCAAGTGCGCCTAAGCAAAATTCTGCCAGCACCGAGTAATTTAGGGCTTTCCCAGCCCGTCTTTTGCCCCCATTTTTTCAAAGCCAGTAATAATTGGGGTCAGTATCTGCAACAGCGTTAGCATATAATGTACTATGCCTTTGCTTTTGATTTCAGAAAATATTGCGTCCTCATCTATATTTACAGATAACAGCTTGTATATTTTAACCAAATCTTGGCAAGAGATTTTATTTGCCTCTATATTCTCCACTAGTTGCCACAAACAACCAGCCTCAGCTTCTAGCTTGCTGATATTTTGCAAATTGGGTTTAAAGATTATTTTAT
>JALTWL010000074.1 GCA_027047045.1 Micavibrio sp. | reverse complement strand
TAAAGTCTTACCGCTTCCAGGAGGTCAATATAGTAGTACTCATTTTGGAATTCTAGCTCAAACTTTTTTATATTTTTGTGGATTTTTTAGATAATCTACTATTTCTTGTAGTTCATGTTTTGCTTCTCCCATTCATGCTACATCTTTGAAAGTAGTTTTGACTTGTTCTTTGGTTTGTAATTTTCAAGCACTAGCTCAGAATGGAAATCAACCTCATCATTTAGGGGTCATTAATTTTAAAAATAAAAAGAAAATTGCTACGAATAATATTATTGGTAAAATACTTTCTATTAGTAATTTACTCCATGTACTTTGTTGTTCATATGATACTTTTATAGGGATATTTCATGTTAAGGAAATTCATAATTTTTCTATTGATACACTTGCTGGTTTATAAGTATATAAATCCTTGTAATATATTATTTTAGATGGTGATTTAAAGATTTTAGTTTGAGGTAAAGGTTTTTCTCATACTTTTTTTAGTCAATGTAATTGAATATCATTAATTATTTTTATTTCATCAAATTTGTTTTCTTTGTAATATTTAATGAAAGTATTTAAGTCTATTTCTTTTTTTTCTTTTATTTCCTTTTTAATTATTTCACCTGATTCTATCGATTGTTGAGCGATTGTCGAGCCTGAAACAGCGTAAACACGATATAATTACGTACATATTTCTGTTATTTTGTCATTTATTGCGTTTTACGTACCTAATCACAAAAAAATAATAAATTGATTTTTATTCTCTATTGTTTGACAAGATAAAATCCGCTTTGCTAGTGATTTATCGTGCATGTTTTAGCAGTGTTAGTTTAAAATGCTCCCTAGTCACACTACAGGGAGGAGCTAGTGGAAATATCAATGTTAGCTCATTCAGAACAGAACTTTACTCTTAAACCAAGGAGGCAGGATTTAACTCAGTCAGTAGAGCGCTTGCCTGGGACATTTATGTTGTAGGATCAAATCTCCTCGGCAAACCTATTAGTTGGGTTTTTTCCCATTCCAATCAGTGCTCCACGACTGGTATACTATAGGCCTTGGTATGTATTATCCTGTATATGGGATAGTGCATATTAAAGATCCCTTTCTGTCTGTCAGAAAGAGTAGCCCACATAGTGGCTGCAGTGGGTTTCCTGTCTCACTATCTATGTGGTTCTTTACCATATGTCCGATGCCGATATAACTGTAAT
>JALTWL010000073.1 GCA_027047045.1 Micavibrio sp. | reverse complement strand
CATCAACAATTGTTTGCACTGCGTGCAACACTCTTAGTTCCTCGCCCTCTGCAAATGCTATTTTTTTTGGGTCTTTAGCTGCCTGCGTATATACAGGGCGCATCAATTGTCCAGACTTATACACATAACCCTTTAATTTTGCCTCATAAGCCTCAAAATCTTCTATAGGTCTTGTTGCAACCCCGCTTTTCATAGCAGCTTTGGCAACCGCAATTGGTAGTTTAACTATCAATCTTGGGTCAAATGGTTTGGGTATCATATATTCAGGTCCAAATTCCAAGCTTTCTTTTGTATATACTTTTGCCACTTCTGCCCCTGCCTCTACACGGGCAAGTTCCGCCAAAGCATAAACACACGCTTTTTTCATTTCTTCGTTAATAGTTGTCGCGCCAACATCTAACGCCCCCCTAAATATAAAAGGAAAACAAAGCACATTGTTAACTTGGTTAGGATAGTCAGAACGACCAGTTGCAATAATTGCGTCAGCACGCGCAGCTTTTATATCTTCTGGCATAATTTCTGGGGTAGGATTTGCAAGCGTCATAAGCAGTGGTTCATCTACCATAGATTTGACCATTTCTTTTGTAACAACATTGGGAACAGACAATCCTAAAAATACATCTGCCCCAACCATTGCTTCTTTTAAACTTCTAATTTTGGTATCTTGAGCAAATTTTTCCTTTTGCTCGTCCATTCCTTTTTTGCGTCCCTTATAAACAACACCATCTATGTCAGTCATAATAATATTTTCTTTTCTAAGCCCTAAATTCACTAACATATTTAAACAAGCAATAGCCGCCGCCCCTGCCCCAGATGTCACTAATTTTACATTTTCAATTTTATGACCAGATAGATGTAGCCAATTTAAAAATGCCGCCCCAACAATAATCGCAGTTCCATGCTGGTCATCATGAAATACTGGAATTGACATACGCTCTCGCAGTTTTTTTTCTACTTCAAAACATTCAGGCGCCTTAATATCTTCAAGGTTAATACCGCCAAAACTAGGCTCTAGTGAGGCTATAATATCAACTAGCTTATCAACATTTTTTTCATCTATTTCTATATCTATTGCACTTAGACCAGCAAATTTTTTAAATAAAACAGCTTTTCCTTCCATAACTGGTTTAGATGCCAAAGGTCCAATATCACCAAGTCCAAGCACAGCAGTACCATTTGTAATAACCGCCACAAGTGAACCCTTGGCTGTATAGTCACGTGCTGTATCTGGATTTTTTGCTATTTCTGTACATGGTGCTGCAACACCAGGGGAATAAGCAAGTGCCAAGTCTGAGGCACTAACAAGTGCCTTTGTCGCAGATATTTTAATCTTACCTGGACCATTTGGATTTTTATGGTAGTTTAACGCTCGTTGATAGAATCTATCTTTTTTCATGTAATCACCTTAAAATTTATTTAGATGGTTAAAAGCCAAGAGGAAAAGCTATATTATTTTAGGATAACATGCTCTATAGTAAGGTAAAATAAAAACCTAAAGAAATAATTTACAAAACTAAAATTCAAGGCAATATATAATGTTAATTACAAAACAATTAGATTTAGAGATACTTTGTGAAGAAATAAAACAAGAAAAATTCATAACTGTTGATACAGAATTTATTAGAGATAGCTCATATTGGTCAAAACTTTGCCTGCTACAAGTAGCAACTTCAAAAAGAGCCGTCGCAATAGACCCTTTAAGCAAAGATATAAATTTAGATTGTTTTTATAAGATATTATTTGATAAAAATATTATAAAAGTCCTGCATGGCAGTCGCCAAGATATAGAAATATTTTATCATGCAACAGGCAAAATGCCACAAAATATATTTGATACTCAAATAGCCGCAATGGTGTGCGGATTTGGTGACCAGATAAGCTACGAAAAATTAGTAAAATACATCACAAATGCAAATATAGATAAAAGCTCTAGATATACAGATTGGTCAAAACGTCCACTTAGCAATAAACAAATAAGCTATGCCTTATCCGACGTTACTCACTTAAGAGATGTATATATAAGCTTAAATCAAGAAATAGAAGAAAAAGGCCGTAAAAGCTGGATAGATGATGAACATAAACTATTACTACATCACGAAACTTACGATACTGACCCTAAAAATGCTTGGAAAAGAATAAAGATTAGAACAACAAAACCAAAAACTATTGCGAATATAAAAGCAATTGCTAAATGGAGAGAAGAGCTAGCACAAAATAAAAATAAACCACGCCCCCGAATTATGCGTGACGATATTATTCAAAATCTAGCTCTTAACCCACCAAAAACTATAGAAGATTTTAAAAAAATTCGCCGATTTCCCAAAGATGTTGCAAAAAAAGACCTAGAAACCTTACTAAAATACATAAAAACAGCAAAATGTGATGGCAATATACCTGAAACTTTAACAACTTCCTCCATCTCAGATAATACAGCTGCTATAGTAGAGCTTTTAAAAGTTCTACTAAAATACAGTTGTAAAAAATATAAAATAGCCCCTAAACTAGTCGCATCTGCCAAAGATATAGAGGCAATAGCCCAAAATGATAAAGCCAGTGTTAAAGCTTTAAAATCATGGCGTTATGAAATTTTTGGTAAATACGCGCTGGATATTAAACATGGTAAAATTGCAATTAGAGTAAAAAACGGTGAAATAGATATATTTTCACTCCATAGCTAATTCCAAAGATAATTGTACATTTTGTAGCTATAAAAAAAGGGTCAGTACCTAATAAATACTGACCCAGAACTTCCAAAACAACGACATTTCACACAACTATCTCAACACAAAAAACTAAAAGCAAAAGGAAAACTTAATTTTCATGTAACGAGAAACTTAAAAAACTCCTAAAATATCTAACCAATCAACCCATAATTATATTATATATATAAAAAAGATAACAAATTATTAAAAATTTATATAAAATTTTATATTTTTTGTTTATATATAGCTAATTCCAAAGATATTTAGATATTTTTTGTTTTACTAACTAATTGTATAAAAAGTTATTTATGATAGTTAAGATTTTTCAATAGTCGCCTCCCCCTCTTAAAAAATATGTGACTTTACATAATTTTGGGGGCTTAAAATTAGTAGTCTAAGTGATTTTAAGAATAGATATAGATATAGATATATATATTAAAAAGTACGACTATCTTGCATAAAGTAAGTGATAATATATATATGTGCCAGATGCTGTTTGTATACATTGATAAGCAACATTATCACACCCCCCAGTAGCGCTACATGTAGTTGCATCATCTAAAGTAACCGCAGCTGGAGCTAGCATATTCGTACCCGTTGCATCAGTGATTGTCGGAACATTATTACTACCCAAAAGTGTTTCATTTATAGTTTGACAATATCGCAAAGAAGGAACTTCCGCAACCATTGCAATGTCAGCGCTAGCTGTGCCAACCCCTGTAATAGTCAGGGTATTATTGTAAACAATTCCACTAGCCCCCGCCATACTATCAGTATAAGTTATCCCGCCCCCTAAAGGATGGTATATCTTATTCATATTGGGTGGTGGAGTAGTATTAAAATTTGCATCAGTTGGAATAATTGCGCTAATATCTGCTGGGTTTGTGCTATTTACCTCTATCATAGTTACAACTTTTGCCTTAATAGCGCTCATATGAGCTATCAACTGCTCTGCTTGTTTTTCAACTTGTATATCAGAAAACATATCTTCAGCATTATTTCCAGAACCTTTAAGAGCAAAGCTCAAAGTAGCAAACAGAGCAATTGCAATAAGTATAATAAAAAGAACATTGCCTTTTTCTGATTTATTAAATTTATACATACACCTACTCAAAACTATCTCTTATTATTTTATAAGCTCTATCGTTAATAGCCCAATTTAACTGATCATTTTCTTCTAAAGGAGATAACATGTAAATGAATATATACCACTCAACATCAGCCATAACCAAGAATCTAAGCTCATGATCTTGAGCATCAATTTTTCTATTAAAGCCAACCTTGTATATTTCCTCACGGATATAATCAAATCTTATCGGTCCGTAAGAAGGTTTAGAAGATATAATTTTTTTAATTTTTATCCCAAAACGATTTTTTAATTCTTGTTTTATCCTATCTAATTCACTTTTAAGTGTTATATCACCGTTTCTTTTTACAGTTTCAAATTTCATAAAACCAAATACAGTCTTTTCATCTGCAATATTATGAAGTTCAAAAGCAATTTTTTCTCCGGCTTCATTGTGAACTTGCTTTTTTCTTACCCAACTAGCTGGATAAGATACATAAAGAGCCCCATCACCTAGTTTTTGTCTTTTTTTAACTTCTACACCACCACCCTGTGGATGAGTTAATATAAAGCTATTAATAGCTTCTTGTTGTAAAACCTTATATAGTCTTTCAAATTTTTGTGGTACATCTATACGTACAATTGACACTATATCCCCATGAATTATAGCTCTTAAATACCCCAAATAAGTGATATCAGATTCAACATATACAAAATTAGTCGCCGCAAATTTATCACCATCATATATTATTTTATCATCTAACATACTGTAACCATTAGTTAAAATAAAATGCCTAAGCCAGTTTTTAGCTGTGATTTCTCTCGTTAATCTCATAGCTTGTACTTTTAAGCGGGGGCGTAGCTCAGATATTGGTGGCCCCATATAATAGGAAAGAGTAACCGGTATATCAGAAGATATATCTATCCTATTACTACTTCTTAAAGCTATTTCTTCCCAAGTATCAGGGATAAACATCTTAAAAGATAACATTTGTTCATTAAAAGGAACCTTATAGACCTCTTTGGCATATTTGTAAAAACTATCCCTATCAACAATCTTAAAATCAGCAATATCCCTATTTATATTTACCTTTTTTTCTTTTTTACCACCAAATATACCATCTAAAAATACAGGCTTATATAATTTTGAGCCTTGCTTTAAATCTATATCCATTTTGCTATAAAAAGAAGCAAAAGAATAACCAGTAAAGTTACTAACTAATACCACAATAAAAAATATAAATACTGCAAGTCTTATAAACATTTTATCCAAAAACTCCATCAGTTTAGTTAAATATTACTATTCACTTTAATAGAAACAACCTCACGCTTATCATTGAGCGCTACATAAGTAAATTCGCCTTCTGTTACTTTTTCACACTGTTTTTTTTCTATCCTTCTAACCCAAGCCTCTACCCTAATGGTCAAAGAACTATTACCAACTCTTATAACTTCTGTATAACAGCTAATCTCATCTCCAACAAATACAGGTTTTAAAAAGCTCATAGCATCAATTGCAACTGTAACTACTCTCTCCCCTGCAACCTCAAGCGCAAGAGTAGAGCCAGCTAAATCCATTTGTGATAAAAGCCAACCACCAAATATATCACCACTTGGGTTTGCATCTGCTGGCATAGCTATCGTTCTCATTGCTGGTATTTTATTTGGCATCTCCATGCTTGTATTCTCCCTCATATTTAATTATATTACTTTTGAACAATAATTACCAGAAACTAAAATTTAAAATAAACATATATATATCAATGACAAAAATTTTTAGTAAACAAACAAACAATCCCTATAGTGCAAAAGATATAAAAGTACTAGAAGGTCTAGAGCCTGTCAGAGCAAGGCCTGGCATGTATATTGGTGGCACAGATGAGCGTGCCATGCACCATTTGATAAGTGAAGTACTAGATAACTCAATGGACGAAGCTGTCGCAGGCTTTGCCTCTAGAATAGAAGTAAAACTACAAGCAAATAATACAGTTACAATCACAGATAACGGCAGAGGAATACCAGTTGATAAACACCCAAAATTTCCAAATAAATCTGCCTTAGAAGTTATTTTAACTACACTTCACTCTGGTGGAAAATTCACAGATAAAATATATGCAACTTCTGGGGGATTGCATGGGGTTGGTATTTCTGTTGTAAATGCCCTATCTGAACATATGCGCATAGAAGTCGCCCGCGACAAACAACTATATGCCCAAGAATTTAGCCAAGGAAAACCTCTTGGCAAAATTGAAAAACTAGGCTCAATTAGCAATAAAAGAGGAACAAGCGTAACTTTTCGCCCAGATATGAGCATATTTGATAAAGACGCAAAATTCAAAGCTGATAAAATATACCGCCTAGTAAAATCAAAAGCTTACCTGTTTAAAGGCGTTGAAATTAGATGGAGCTGTGATAACTCACTAATTAAAGATAACAATAAAATACCCACAGAAGATATTATCCGCTTTCCAAATGGAATTTTAGATTTCTTAATAGCAGAACTTAAGCAAGACTCTCTAATCACACCAGAACATTTCTACAATACCGCTAATCTTGCTGGCGATATGGGAAAAGTAGAATTTGCCGTTACTTGGCCCAAAAATAAAGATACCGCCTTTATGCGTTCTTATTGTAATACTATTCCAACTCCGCTTGGCGGTACTCACGAATCTGGACTAAAATCTGCCTTAGTTAAAGGACTTAAAAATTATGCAGAAATGGTCGGCAATAAACGTGCAAATATACTTACTGCTGATGATGTCGTAAATACAGCAGCAACTGTACTTTCAGTTTTTATAAAAGACCCACAATTTCAAGGACAAACAAAAGAAAAACTAGTATCATCTTCCGCCGCTAGGTTGGTGGAAACTGCAATTAGAGACCATTTTGACCATTGGTTAAGTGGCAATCCTTCCTTAAGCAATGTTCTACTAGATTATGCAATAGAACATGCAGAAGAAAGAATTAGAAAAAAAGAATCTAAATTACAGTCTAGAAAAACTGCCACCAAAAAAGTAAAACTACCAGGTAAACTTGCTGACTGTACCCGCAAATCTTCCAATGATACTGAACTGTTCATTGTTGAAGGAGATAGTGCTGGTGGCTCCGCAAAACAGGCTAGAAACCGTGAAACACAAGCTATACTACCTCTACGAGGTAAAGTAATAAATGTTGCAAGCAATACAAAAGAAAAAATAATGGCGAACCAAGAAATAAAAGATATGATTTTAGCTCTTGGCTGTGGAACAGGCAAAGATTTTAACATAGATAAGCTAAGATATGAACGTATCATAATCATGACTGACGCCGATGTTGACGGTGCTCATATAGCAGCACTACTTATGACTTTCTTCTTCAAAGAAATGCCTAAACTAATTGAAGAAGGCTGTCTATATCTCGCAATGCCCCCTCTCTATAGATTAGCAGCCGCCGGTACAGTAGCATATGCCAGAGATGACGCCCATAAAGACGAGCTAATTACCACCATATTTAAAAATAAAAAGAAAATAGATATAAGTAGATTTAAAGGCCTAGGCGAAATGCCAGCAAAACAACTAAAAGAAACAACAATGCATCCAGAAAAAAGATGCCTGCTTAAAATTACTCTCCCAACCCAAAATAACCTCAATATAGACTATTCAAATACAGAATCACTAGTTGAACAACTAATGGGAAGAAAACCAGAGGCTAGATTCAAATTTATCCAAGAAAATGCAAGATTTACACAAGGTATTGATATATAACAGTTTTTACCCAATAAAACTCCGCGTTTTTATAAAATCCACTTGACAATCTTAACATAAAAGATGTAAACTGAGAGTAGTTTAGTTTTTATTTTAACTAATTGTAATTACGGGGTGTTTTGTTATGAATATTCGCAATAAAAAATTACTTAAATCTGTCATACTTGGAATGTCATTATTTGCCGGCATGGGAAATATCGGCGTTGCTAATGCCGATGACTTCTTTAAAGACATATTAGAAGACGCCAAAACAGAGGCTAAAAAAACTGTAAAAGACATTATCGGTGGCACAATTAGACGAACAAGAGAAGCAGGACAATACGAAAGAGAAGCCCGAACTGCTCAAAGAAAAAATCAAACCGATATGGATATAGCCGCTGAAAACCGCGAATATGGCAGAAAAAAAGGCTTTGTCTGCGAAACAGACATTAGAAACAACACATATGGGGGAAGCAGACGCGACGCTAGTACCACCAACAGCTCTAGCGGGAGATGTAGCGACTCGGCCTATGCACGCGAAGATGTCTATGATGTTCAACAAGAAAGACGACTAAGACGACAATATATAGAAGCTAAAGCTCAAAATAAAATAAACAAAGCCTACAGAGAAAATGCCCAAGATGTATCACAAAGATACAATAACCAACCGCGCTATCAAAGAAATAATAGCCCATACTATAATCGCTATCAACAGGTAAACCCTAGATACACTCCCCCAAGAGGCCCATCTGGCACAGGACGTTAATAACCGTTCTTGTAAATTTAATCCTTGAGAAATTACCATATATAATATATGGTAATCTCTGTATTTGAAACTAAATATACGGTGATTTTAAATGGCTAGTATTGTTGCCTTAATTAACTTTCTCCTTAATATATACGTATATATAATAATTGCAGCCATTGTTGTTAATTGGCTAACTGTGTTTGGCGTTATGAACATAAAAAATAAAATTGCCTACAGTATTTACAAATACCTCAACATGATAACAGAACCAGTTTTTGCAAAAGTTAGAAAATTTCTCCCCCCAATGGGTGGATTAGACCTCTCACCAATAGTAATATTCATAGCAATCATAATAATACAAAATATCTTAGCCAGTTTAGTGTAACCTAAAAATGAATAAAAAAACTCAAATCATAGACGGTAAAACCCTTGCCCAAAAACTAGAAAAAAAACTACTAACTTCAATAAAAACTCTAAAACCATCTATCGGAATAATATTGGTAAAAGGTGATAAAGCTAGCGAAATATACGTCAATAGAAAATTAAAAAAAGCCCATGAACTAGGCATAAAAACCGTGCTTAAAAAATATAAAAATACAGTAAAAGAAAATATTATAAAAAATCAAATAATTGACTGGAATCAAAATCCAGATATAAACGGTATTTTAGTACAACTCCCACTACCCCAAAATATAAATAAATACAAAATTATAAATACCATATCCCCAATAAAAGATATAGACGGCCTGCATAGCCTAAATATCGGCAAACTATCATGGCAGGCAAAAAATAAACTCACCGCATGTACAGCTAACGCCTGCCTGACCCTAATTAAAACAGTAATACAAGACCTAACAGGAATGCACGCCGTCGTCGTCGGCTGCTCAAACCTAGTCGGTAGACCCGTCGCCCAACTTTTACTACAAAATGACTGCTCAGTTACCATCGTCCACTCTAAAACTCCAGATATATCAATATTTACTAAACAAGCAGATATACTAATAGTCGCCGCAGGCTCTCCCAACTTAATCAACGCAGATATGGTAAAACCAAACGCTATCGTAATTGATGTTGGCATAAATAAACTCAAAAATGGGCGAATCACGGGTGACGTAAATTTCACAGAAACTGCAAAAATTGTAAAAGCAATTACCCCAGTACCAGGAGGAGTCGGTCCTATGACAATTTATTCCCTAATGAATAATGTGATTCTTGCCACAACAATGCAAAATAAATAACTAAAATTAAACCCTTAGCAAGATAAATACATACATATGTATAAGATTCTATTTTTAACCCCTTAAACATACTCAATAACAAAACTGTCAAGCTGTTTTTTTTGATTTTTTTGATTTTATTCTATTGTCTAACGGGGGTTATTTTTATAACCTCTACCTAAATCCCAAAGGGTGCAAATAAAACGGTACAAGTGACTAGCAGTACAGGTGATTGTTGGTACAGGTAGGTCGATTATACAAGTAATTAAGAGTATAACTAGATAAGTGATACAAATGATTACTAGTACAACTAGATAGATGATTACAAATGATTACTAGTACAACTAGCTGAATATGTCCATCAGTTACAAAAAGGGTTTGGCTTTGTACTAAGACAACTATGTAGCTCTTATATGCTTTACTGTTTAAACCATAAACAGAATCCAACATGATTCTGAACGGTCTTTGTTGTCCTTTTTAACTTTTTAAATATTGAGATATTAAAAAATGCCGCATATAAAACAAAAAGAAATAACTAGCTCAAATACAAATAAAACCACCTTAGCTTCTATAGAAAATAAGTGGAAAAAAGTTACAAATATCTTACTAAAACAAATAGGTGCAACTGAACATAAAAATTGGATACAACCACTATCTATATGCTCGATTCAAAATAAAATCTTAGAAATTATCGCCCCTAACCGCTTTCTGCGCGACTGGGTTTCTATGCACTACACAAACAAAATTAGTGATATTTGGAAAACCACCTATCCAAATGAAATAATATCAATAAATATAATCACCGCCCCAAAATTACACACTCAACAAAAAAATATTGCAAATAACTCTCAAAATAAAATAAAAACAACAACAACCAACAATGGGCAGACAGATACATGGGAAGATGAACAACCTAAAAATATAATAAAAAAATATGCCCTAGACCCAAGATTTACCTTTGACAATTTTGTTATCGGTAAATCTAATGAACTAGCCGCCGCCGCTGCTAAAAGAGTAGCAGAAGATACAAAAATATCATTTAACCCCCTATTCCTATATAGCGGCGTTGGGCTTGGAAAAACTCATCTAATGCACGCCATCGGCTGGAAAATTTGCGAATCATTTCCCGATAAAAAAATAATATATATGTCCGCAGAAAAATTTATGTATGAATTTATACATTCCTTGCAAAATAAAAATGTTATGTCATTTAAAGAAAAATTCCGCAATATTGATATATTTATGGTTGACGATATCCAATTCATCGCTGGTAAAGAAAAAGTACAAGATGAATTCTTTCATACATTCAACTCTCTAATTGAGCAAAATAAACAAATAGTCATCTCTGGCAACTGTCCCCCGTCAGAAATTAAAGGCCTAACCGCACAGCTATGCTCTCGCTTAAATGGAGGATTGCTCGCAGATATTCAACAAACAGACTATGAACTTAGACTGGCTATACTTAAATCAAAACTAAAATATATAAAAAATATTGAAATTCCAATATCTGTACTAGAATTTATCGCAGATAAAATAACAACCAACGTCCGCGAATTAGAAGGCGCACTAAATAAAGTCGCAATACAAGCAGAAATAACCAACAAACCAGTTACAATAAAAACAACTCAATATGTTTTGCAAGATATACTTCGCTCTAATACAAAAGAAATAACAATTGACCATATACAAAAAACTGTTGCTAGTTGCTATAATATAAAAGCTAGCGATATTACATCTAAAAAAAGAGCAAGACACATAACACGCCCAAGACAAATAGCAATGTATATCACAAAATTACTAACTCCAGCATCTTTGCCAGAAATAGGTAGAGAATTCGGTGGTCGCGACCACACAACCGCACTTTACGCCATTAGAAAAATAGAAGACCTAATACCGCATGACACAGAACTATCAAAATCAATTGATATTCTTATAAATAAAATTAAATATGCTTAAATAATTTTATTTTTTTACTAAAAAATTTAAGAATTTATGCTATATTTTTGGCTGTCATGTTAAAATCTATTAAAAAAATAATACCCATATTTTTACTTTTTATACTGCTAACTTTAAACAGTATAAATTCACCTGCTATGGCAAATGCACATGACCTAGCCAAAGTAAAAATTCTACCTTACACCATACCCGCAACCAACAAAGATAATTTTATTATAGCCGTTGATGTAACTTTAAAAGGCAACTGGAAAACCTACTGGAAAATAGCTGGTGATGCAGGTCTTTCTCCAAATTTTGATTGGAGTGGCTCTCAAAATCTAAAAAACAAACCAGAAATTATGTGGCCTCTGCCAACCAGATTTGAAAAATACGGTATCCAAAATATAGGCTATAAAAAACACGTTATTTTTCCAGTTAAAATATCTGTAATTAACAAAAAAAAACCAGTTAAGGCCTCTCTTAACTTAACATTGTTAATTTGCGATGAAATATGTGTTCCTTTTGAACAGAAAATAGAGCAAACAATATCGCTTGACCCATATTTTGAAACTAATAAAAAAATACTTGCATCAGCAATTGCAAATCTCCCCCAAGATTTAAACGAAAAATCTATAAAAGAAATAGCTGTCATACAAAATTCCAAAAACCCAGCTCTACCAAAATTATATTTAGCTCTACAGCTACCAGACAACTACAAAGGAGCAAAATTAAAAGATATATTTATATACAATAGTGAAAGTTTGTTTTTTGATGCCCCCCTATCTTCACAACTAATAGATAAAATATTAACCGTAGAAATACCACTTAGAATAGAGCTAGATGAGCAAGAAAATCTGGCAGATATTCTAAAAAACGACCCTAACTTTAGTGCTACTTTAGCCTTTAGCAACAAAGATAGCTTAATTGTAAATCTGTCAAACACAAAAATTATCAACATAAATAAAGATGTAAAAAACCAACTTTCTTCATCTTCTAATACCCAGCATAGCTTTTTTAAAAATATATGGACAATGATAGCTTTTGCATTTTTAGGTGGACTAATATTGAACGTAATGCCTTGTGTTTTGCCTGTGCTTTCGCTCAAATTTTTATCTATGGTAAAATCATCTAACAAAAAGACCCACCATATAAGGGCTGGATTTATCGCTTCTTCTTTTGGTATTTTAACCACTTTTTGGGCTATGGCTTTGGTAATTTCCTTTTTGAAAATAGCGGGCCACTCCATCGGTTGGGGCATGCAATTTCAAAATACCTACTTTTTATTATTTTTAGTTACAATAATTACGATTTTTGCCGCAAATCTTTGGGGAGTTTTTGAAATAAACTTACCCAGCTTTATTTCAAGAAAAATTCCAATAGCCAAACAAAGTAATACCCACTCTTTAACCAGCCATTTTATGACCGGAGTTTTAGCAACCATATTAGCCACCCCTTGTTCTGCTCCATTTTTAGGAACAGCCGTTGGCTTTGCCCTTGGACAAGATACAAAAGCAATATTTATTATCTTTACATTTCTTGGGCTAGGACTTGCTGTACCATATATATTTGTTGCAATATTTCCTAAAATTGCCCTTTATATGCCAAAACCAGGCAAATGGATGATAACTGTCAAAAAAATAATGGCAGTTGCCCTGCTTGCAACAGCTATTTGGCTTGGTAGTATCGCTGCTAATAATATTATTGGACGACAAACACAAGAAATAACAGATGGCATATGGTATAAATTCAGCATCTCTAGGCTAAATGAGGAAATATCTAAAGGAAAAATCGTATTTGTTGATATCACTGCTGATTGGTGCATAACTTGTAAAGCAAATAAAAAATTTGTAATAGATGACAGAGAAATTATGCAAATCTTTGGCAAAGAAAATATTGTTCTTTTGGTCGGTGACTGGACAGAAATGGACGATAATTTAACAAGCTATATAAATAGTTTTGGAAAATACGGTATTCCCTTAAATATTATCTATGGTCCTAACGCTAAAGAAGGAATTTTACTGCCAGAACTACTTTCAAAAACAGCAATAAAAGATGCTCTTAAAAAAGCAGGCTTGAAAAACTAAATTATGCTAATTTTTGCCCGCCTTTGAAATTTGGATAAATTTTCTTAAACTTTTATTAAGAATTTACTTGGCTATTGTTTATAAAAATATTACACTTACATTTAGTGGTAGATGTATCAATTCGGTACGTTCTTTTTCCGCTGATTCAAAAGTAGATTTGTTACCTTAATTACTTGGGAGAGTAAGACCAAAGAATAAAAATAAAAATAATTTTGGTTTTAAAAATTAAGGTAAATTTCTGCTGTTAACAATGAAAGGCATATTTTAAGAAGCGAAGGGAAAAATAAATGTTAAATATCAAAATGCAATCACAAGATACACGTTTGCGTCCCAAGATTACCGTAATTGGTGTTGGTGGTGCTGGTGGCAATGCTATAAATAATATGATAAGTTCCGGTTTAGTTGGTTGTGAATTTTTGGTCTGTAATACAGATGCTCAGGCCTTAGAAAATAGTTTAGCTGAACAAAAAATTCAACTTGGTCCTAACGTAACGCGTGGTCTTGGGGCAGGCGCCACCCCAGAAATTGGAGCTGCTGCTGCCGAAGAAAGCTTAGATGATGTAATATCTCACCTAGATGGGGCAAATATGGTATTTGTAACTGCTGGTATGGGCGGTGGCACTGGTACTGGGGCTGCACCCGTTATTGCACGCGCTGCAAGGGAAAAAGGTATTTTAACTGTTGGTGTTGTTACAAAACCATTCCAGTTTGAAGGAACACACCGCATGAAACTTGCAGAAGGCGGTATTGAAGATATGCAACATTATGTTGATACTTTAATCGTTATTCCTAATCAAAATTTATTTAGAATTGCAAATGAAAAGACTACCTTTGCTGATGCTTTTTGCATGGCAGATGAAGTTTTGCAATCTGGTGTAAGGGGGGTTACTGATTTAATGGTGCAAGCAGGCCTTATCAATCTTGACTTTGCTGATATTCGCTCAGTTATGGCGGAAATGGGCAAGGCAATGATGGGAACAGGTGAGGCAGATGGCGATGACAAAGCCATAAAAGCAGCAGAAGCTGCAATTTCTAACCCGCTTTTAGATGATATATCTATGAAAGGCGCAAGAGGTATCTTAATCAATATCACAGGCGGGCTTGACATGACCTTGTATGAAGTTGATGAGGCTGCGACCCGTATTCGTGAAGAAGTTGACCCAGATGCAAATATTATCTTTGGTTCTACCTTTGATGAAAATATGGAAGGTAAAATGCGTGTTTCTGTTGTTGCAACTGGTATTGATGCACCAGAGGTAAGACAACAAAATCTTACAGATAGCAGAGCCGCCAAAATTCAAAATTTTATTTCAAAGCCTCTACAAAAGAAAGAAGAAAAGCAAACTCCAACATATGGCGAAGAAAGCAATGTGGAAGAAAAACTGGCTAGCAATAGCCTTTATCGTCCACATGGGCATGGGGTAGCTACAAGGCCAAATACAACCAACAATACAAACAGCCCTGTTAGTAAGACTTTTAGAAGTGATATTCCTAAAATGCCTGCATCTTTAATGCCTAACCAAACACAAAATGGCACTTATGCCACAGCTAGTAACAGCGCTAACAACATTGTAGCTGGTAAAGATACAGCAACAGATACTAATAGCAATACTGAAATGGGACAGACAGAACAGCAGATACAAAATGAAACTTCTGCAACGGCTGTGGCAAGAAAGCTTGATATGTCTGAAACTCAAACTCAGCCATTGCACACCCCCGTTAGCCAAAAACGTGACAGCTGGCAGCCACGGGGACAACGTTTTGGTAATAGCTTTATCCCACCAAAGCCAATGGACGCAAAAACAGCAGAGCAAAATGAAATAGTGATGGCAGACGAATCACTGGAGATAGACGCTTTAACAGCTCCGCCAGCACAAACAAAAACTGTTAGTGCCAAAAAACCAGTATCACAAACTCCCGCAGAAAAACCTTCTTTTTTTGAACGTTTAACTGGACAAAAAAGAACTGGAACTAACAATGCGGATAAAAAAGAAAATGATGAGTTGGATATCCCTGCATTTTTACGTCGTCAGGCTAACTAAAGCCTTTAAGTTTTAAAATTTGCCTTAAATATATAAAGCCGAGATGTTAAATCTCGGCTTTTTTCTTAAAAAAATTAAAAAATTTAGAAAAAAGAAAGATTTTACAACTAATATAGTCGCAAAACAGATAAGTTAGGTGAAAAAATGACTGTATTTTTAAAAAAAGGCCAAGCACAAGCTATATCTTTTAACGGAACTATTAGAACGGGGCTATTTTTAGAATCTAGAAAGTTCCTAATAGAAGGATATAAAGAATTTCAACGTGAATTTATAAACACACTTGCCATTGCCTCTGCTGGTATATGGGGGGCATCTAACCTTGCTAATTACAGTAACGGGGCTGAAATTATAAAAGATACAATAAGAGGAGAACCCATAATTCCATCTTATTTTATAAATAGAATTCTAAAAGATAATTTTCTTTTACGACTGTTAGAAGAATTTCACCTTTCTCCCCGTATTAGTGCCTCTAGTCTTGAAGATAATTTTTTTACCAGCGATGAAGACAGTGAAAAAAAATCAAAAGAAAATTCTATTAGTCCCGCAACCTTTCTTATTTCAACCATAGAAATAAGAATGAATGATTTTGGCTATGGCTCTGTAATCTTCACTGGTGCTATTCGGGCAAACCAAGATTTATGTATTACAGAATTTAAAGAACTTGGCGCTAACATAGCAAAAAGATTAAATGACTATCACCCAGTATTTATGGATACTTTTAGAACTGTTTGGGATAATGCTCCAAAGGAAATTTTATCTAATGCTGCTTTTGTTAGTAACTTTAAAGATAACGACTTACAAAAATACTATCGTGGACGTGATAAATCTATTGGTTATATGATAAATGTAATGCGTGTTTTTGAAGTTGCCTGCTCTAATAGTGAAGAATTTGAAGAAGCAAAGAAAAATTATATACCTCTACTATTTAGCCAAGATAAAAAATACATAACAGATGCATCAATTGACCCAAATATGGCAATTTACACAGGACATGGAAATTATATTGTTATTTATAATGAACAAAAAATATCTCACTGGCAACGCTCACTTTTGGCAAGAGTCCTAAGAGTAATAGACGTATTTTACAGTATGTTTGAAGAAATAACAGAAAATCTTATATATCTAAATAGTAGCGTTAGCCTTGACGATAGAAACCCAGATCCAAAAGAGCTAGAAGAAAAGGCCAGAATTTTAATTGAATATAGAGCAAGAAGTGAGTTTTTCCGCTCCGTTTATGATGATTATGATAATCACACAGACCCACAATCATTAAAAATATGGCGAACCATAGAGCAAAACTGGGAAACAGAAGATAGAATTTATGCACTTAAAAATCAACTATCTTTAACTAAAAATATTCACGACAGGCTAATGTCTGACTTAAATTACATACATACCAAAAAAATAAGTAAATTTGCGATGGTCTTTATGGTACTTGGAACGCTTGCAATTATACTAAATCTAATAGATTTTACCCAAAACACCGAAGAATTCACCGCTCCAAATGCCCTAAGGCTATTGTTAGTGTTAACAATTGGGCTTATAATAGCTATGTTTACTACGCGTATAGTTAAAAAATCACAAAAACACTTAAATTAGCAACTTTTAAGGACTATAAAATGACCGAAGCAAAAATAAAGCCAGATATAACACAAGAATTTGATAAAAATTATCAATGGATAAGTGCAATTAAAGATGAAGTTAAAAAATTCATTTGGGGACAAGATAGAGTAATTGACCTTGCCTTGACAACTCTTTTATCTAACGGACATATGTTGCTTGTTGGACTTCCTGGTTTAGGTAAAACACGCCTTATAAATATAATAAGCGCGGTAATGGGGCTTGAAAACAGCCGTATTCAATGTACTCCCGACCTTATGCCCGCAGATATTACAGGCTCTGAAATATTAACACAAGATGAAGATAAAAAAAGGCACTTTCAATTTATCAAAGGCCCTATTTTTTGCCAATTTTTAATGGCAGATGAAATTAACCGTGCAAGCCCTAGGACTCAGTCAGCCCTATTACAAGCCATGCAAGAAAGAGCGGTTACAATTGCTGGTAAGAATTATGAATTGCCAACACCTTTTCATGTTATGGCAACCCAAAACCCTTTAGAACAAGAAGGCACATATCCTCTACCAGAGGCACAACTTGATAGATTTTTAATGCAAATTGATGTAAACTACCCAGAGCTTAGCCATGAAAAGGATATAATTTCCATTACCACTACAAAAAATGAAGAAAGCCCTCAAAAGCTAGCAAAAGCAGATGAACTAATAAGCGCCCAAAATATCGTTAGGCAAATGCCAATTGGAGAGTCCGTTATTGACGCAATCTTAGATATTGTTCGCCAAGGTAGGCCAGAGCAAAGCGATATTACCAACGTAAAAGAATATGTATCTTGGGGCCCCGGTCCAAGAGCGGGGCAAGCATTTATGCTGGCTGCCAGAGCAAAAGCGCTAGTTGACGGCAGGTACGCTCCCTCACTAGATGACGTAATTGCAATTGCTGAGCCTGTTTTGAAACATAGAATGGCTCTTAACTTTTCTGCCCAGACTAAAGGGCTTGATATATCTGATATAATTTCCCAAATGTGTGAAAAATATAAATAATTATGCTACATTTTTATCACTATTAGTATACTCACCCATATCAGGGCATGAGCAAATAAAGTTACGGTCGCCAGCGGCACTATTTATACGTCCAACTGGTGGCCAATATTTATTTTCTCTAACATAATTTGCGGGAAATATTGCTTCTTCCTTGCTATATGGTCTGTTCCAGTTGTCTTTTAATATATCTTCAATATTATGAGGCGCATTTACAAGCGGATTATTGTCTTTTGCCCATATTGATTTTTCTACATTTGCTATTTCTTCTCTAATTTTACCCATTGCCTCAATAAATCTGTTAATTTCCTCTAGGCTTTCACTTTCTGTTGGTTCAATCATCAAAGTATGAGGTACTGGAAATGAAATAGTCGGTGCATGAAAGCCAAAATCCATTAATCTTTTTGCAATATCTTCAACAGAAATTCCAACATTATTTAAAAAATGTCTTGTATCAATTATACATTCGTGAGCAACTAATCCATCTTTGCCTTTATATAGAATATCATAGTATTTTGAGAGTTTTTTTGCCAAATAATTAGCGCTTATAATAGCCGCCTCAGTCGCCATTTTTAAACCGTCTGCACCCATCATACGAATATACATCCATGTAATTGGCAATATAGCAGCTGAGCCAAAAGGCGATGCTGATACAGCAGAAATGGCATATTTGCCTCCGACCCCTTGAACTAAATCATGAGATGGTAAAAATTCTGCCAAATGTTCTTTAACCGCAATTGGTCCAACCCCCGGACCCCCGCCACCATGTGGAATTGCAAAAGTTTTGTGCAAGTTAAGATGTGCAACATCAGCGCCAAATTCAGCAGGTTTTGCAAGCCCAACCAATGCGTTTAAATTTGCCCCGTCCATATATACTTGCCCTCCATTTTGGTGGACTGTATCACATATCTCAACAATTGCTTCTTCGAATACTCCATGAGTTGATGGATAAGTTACCATTAACGCAGCAAGACTATTTTTATATTCTTCTGCTTTTTGTTTTAGGTCTTTGATGTCAATATTACCATTTTCATCACACCTAACAACAACAACTCTAAGTCCTGCCATAACCGCACTTGCAGGGTTAGTGCCGTGAGCAGAACTTGGAATTAAACAAATATTGCGCCCAGCCTCTCCCTTTTTTTCATGGTATTTTTTAATTACCAAAAGCCCCGCATATTCACCTTGTGAACCTGCATTAGGCTGCATAGACACAGCCGCAAAGCCCGTTATTGTTGCTAGCATTTTTTCTAAATCATCTATTAGTTTTTTATATCCAAGCCACTGTTCCTTAGGGGCAAAGGGGTGGATTTCTGTAAATTCTGGCCAAGTAATTGGCAACATCTCGGCTGCTGCATTTAGTTTCATCGTACAAGAACCAAGCGCAATCATAGAGCGGTTAAGAGAAATATCTTTTTGCTCTAATTTACGCAAGTAACGCATCATTTCCACCTCTGTTTTGTATTTATTAAATACACTATGAGTTAAAAAACTGCTTTTTCTTACTAAATTTTTAGGAAGCATATCGCTTGGAGCATCTGTATCCAAAGAAATATTATTTTTAAAAATTTTTAAAATAGCCTCAATATCAGATAAGCTATCTTGCTCTCCAATTGAAATGCCAATTTGTCCATTTTGCAAATCTCTAAAATTTACAGCAAAATTTTGTGCTTTTTTAAGCAGCTCATCTGCGACTTTTTTTGAGCCTAAGTCAATTACCACTGTATCAAAAATATAAGAATTTATAATATTAAAGCCATATTTTTTTAAATTATGCACCAAAATAGAAGTTAGGCTAGCAATTTTTTTTGCAATAGCTTTTAGTCCCTCTTGCCCATGCCAAATAGCATAAAAACCTGCAATATTTGCAAGTAATACTTGTGATGTGCAAATGTTGCTAGTTGCCTTTTCCCGCCTTATATGTTGTTCACGTGTTTGTAGCGCAAGCCTATATGCAATTTTATCATCTTTATCAACTGAAACACCAACAATTCTGCCCGGAACTGAACGTTTAAATTTTTCTCTTGTTGCAAAAAAAGCGGCATGTGGTCCGCCAAAACCAAGTGGCACACCAAAACGCTGAGCAGAACCAAAAGCAATATCTGCCCCCATCTCACCTGCTGGTTTTAGCAAAATAGATGCCATAAGGTCAGTTGCTATAGTAATAATTGTACCGCTTTTAGATATAGTTTTTATTTTATCTTGATAATCATAAATTTCACCAAAATTATTTGGATATTGTAGTAATATCCCAAAAGCATCTTTTGCCAATTCCCAAAACTCAGCATTATTTGGGTCTTTGGCTTTTAGCTCAAAACCAAGAGACTCTGCCCGCGTTTTTAAAACAGCAAATGTTTGCGGAAAAATATCAGACGCGACAACAAAAATATTAGATTTTTTTTGTTTTGTAACTCTTTTTGCCATAAGCATGGCCTCAGCAGCGGCCGTTGCCTCGTCTAAAAGTGATGCATTGGCAATTTCCATTGCCGTTAAATCCATTACCATTTGTTGGTAATTTAAAAGAGCCTCAAGCCTTCCTTGGCTAATTTCTGGCTGATATGGCGTATAAGCCGTGTACCAGCCTGCATTTTCCAGTAGATTTCTAATAATTACAGGAGGGGTAATAGTGCTGTAATAACCACAACCGATATAGTTTTTATATATCTTATTTTGGGTAGCTATTTTTTTTAATTCTCTTAAAGCTTCAAATTCAGAAATAGCGGGGGGAAGATTTAAAGTATTTTTAGTTTTAATAGAATTTGGAACAACCCTATCTATTAACTCTTTTTTAGAGCCAACCCCAATTATAGATAACATATATTTTATATCATCGTCATCTATTCCTATATGTCTTTTACAAAATTCATCACCTTTATCAAGATAACTCTTCAAGATATTCATCATATTCCGCTTCATCTTTTAAAGCCCCAAGCTCACTTTCATCGTCCATTTTTACTCTAAACAGCCAACCATCGCCCAAAGCATCTTCATTTACTAAATTTGGATTTTCATCTAATAGTTCATTTACCTCTATTACTTCACCAGATACAGGCGTGTAAATTTCACTTGCAATTTTAACTGATTCTATTACAGCCACCTCATCACCTGCTTCAATAATTTTGCCAATTTCGGGTGGTTCAACATAGACTATATCCCCTAATTGTTGTTGGGCATAATCAGAAATACCAACGGTTGCAATATTGTCATCATCTACTTGAACATATTCGTGGTCTTCGGTAAAAAAAACTGTTGCTGTTGTCATTATTGTTGCCTCCCCTTTGGTTTATTTTTTTACAAATGGCATATCCACCACTCTGCAAGAATAATTGCGTCCTCTTAAATTTGCAATAACTGAGCTATTATTTTTTAAAAAATTAGAAGATATATATCCCATCGCAATTGGTGCATTTAAAACAGGGCTAAAGCCACCGCTTGTTACTATTCCAATTTTATTGTCTTTATTGTCAAAAATTTCTGTTCCCTTTCTAATTGGTGCTTTACCTTCTGGGCGAAGACCAACTCGTTTTTTATTTGTTCCATTTTTTAGCTGTGATAAAATTTTCTCATCTCCCAAAAAGCCGGTATTTTCCCGCCTATTTTTAGAAATAATCCAGCTAAGAGAGGCCTCAACAGGTGTTGTATTTTCATCAATATCATGTCCGTAAAGACAAAATCCAGCCTCTAACCTAAGGCTATCCCTTGCCCCAAGCCCTATGGGAAGTAAAATATCATCTATATTGTCCCCACGCCAAGCAAGTAAAGTTTTTGCCAAACTTTCAGCCACCTTATTTGGAACTGATATTTCAAAACCATCTTCACCAGTATAGCCAGAGCGACTAATAAGCAAATCATAACCTTCATATTCAACATATTTTGAGCTCATATAGCTAAGTTTTTCTACGTCCTCACCAATAAAAATATCTTTTATTATATCAGCAGCAAGCGGACCTTGCACAGCAAGCAAGGATTGTTCTTCTAAAAATTTTATATCAACATCAGAACCTATATTATCTATGATATGTTCAGCGTCTGCTTGCTTGCGCGCAGCATTAAAAACTGCAAATAACTGATTGTCATCTAATCTTGTTATTATCAAATCATCAAATATACCGCCATTATCATTAAGTAAAGTGGTATATCGCATTTTACCTAATTTTAAAGTTTGAATATCACTCGGAACTAATTTTTCTAAATAAATGGCAGGGTCATCTTCTGGTGATGTAATTATAACCTGCCCCATATGTGAAACATCAAACAAACCTGCTTTTTGTCTTACATGCATATGTTCTTGTTTGATACCAAGCTTATATTGAACAGGCATTGCATAGCCTGCAAATTCTACCATTTTAGCACCAAATTCTGTGTGTACGTCAAAAAGAGCTGTTTTTTTTAAATCTTCAATATTTAATTTCATATAAAATATCTTTCTTAAATAATCTTATTTTCCAACCATAGCGCTAAGCTTTTCTCCACCCAATACATGTATGTGCAAATGTGGAACTTCCTGTCCAGAATTAACACCACAATTAGATATTATTCTATAACCATCATTTAACCCTTTTATACATGCGACATTGCCCACAGCCTTAAATAAGGCAGCTATTTCATCACTTGACGCCCTTGCAGTAAAATCAGCCATATCTGTATATTCGCCCTTAGGTATTACTAAAAAATGGACTTTTGCTTTTGGATATATATCATCAAATGCAATTACAAAATCATCTTCGTATATTTTATCACATGGAATTTCTTCTCTTAGAATTTTTGCAAATATATTATCTTTATCATATGACATCAGTAATACTCCCAATAAAAATTTATATATTCAAATTTATGATTGTTTTAAAATAAAGACAAGAAGAAACCTCTTAAAAACTATATTTAAGAGGCTTTCCCTAAACACCTACAGGCTATATGTCAAAGGTTTCTGTTTTAATTTACATTTTAAACCCAGCTTTAACAGAAACTTTTGCTTTTATTGCTTTGGCAAGAATTTGAGCATTTTCTTTTTCTTCTTCTGTAATACCACTTAATTTCCCAGCTGCAATAAATTCACAATATCTGTTAATTGCAGCAACAGGCATATTATGTTCCTTGCCGTCATTGGTATTTTCAACAATTACCCTTGTGTTACCATTGCTAAATTGAACATGTCCCCTTGCATCTAGCACTGGTTTGTAAGATGGACGTTTTGCCTCTTTTTTAAATTTATTACTTGCCTCATTAGCTAGAGAAAAGTCCTTTGTCCTTGGACGGTTTTGTTCAGAAAATGCTTGTTTTAAACTAGTCATAATTATTACTCCTCTGACAGTTGTCTTTTGTATAAATTCGTTTATATTTAGTTTCTATATAGTACTTTATGTTAATAAAGTTAATAAATAGTTTACATAGGTATATGTGGTGAAAAATTTTTAAGTTATTTGTATTTTTTATCCACTAAGCAGTTTTTTAAATAGCAATAACTGTATTTTTATCACTATTTTTTAATATTTCTAATAAGTCTTCTTTTCTAAATGCTATGCAACCATCTGTTGGCTTTTTATTTTTACGCATAATATGCATAAAAATTGCACTGCCTTTGCCTTTGACAGTTGGGCTATCGTTATACGATAGCTCTACTACTATGTCGTATATATCATCATATCGCCACATATTTTCATACGAACCTGCGTGTGGCAATATCACCAATTTATTGTAATCTTTACAATTTATATCATCGCACCAACCATAATTTTTTTGAATAGGATATGTGGGTATTTTTGATATAGGTTTTTCTAGCCTGTCATCTCTAAAAAATATTTTTTTTAAGCGCCAAGCTCCTATTGGAGTTTTACCATCACCTTCTATTTTTTCTTTTGAGCAAACTGTGCCGCCTTTGCCGATAACACAGCTATATTTTTTATTACAAAACTCAGCTTTAGCTAAATTTTCACTTATAGCTATTTTTATAATTTTGGATAGTTGCATTTTAAGTCCACCTTACCCATACTAAAATCTTTAAATGGAATTATATTTCCAGCATCATCGTGGCCTCCCAGCATTTTTAATTTCCAAATATATAGCTCTATATTTCTAAGACGAATAAACCCGCTTAATATATTTATCCATTTTTTGGGTAGGGGATATGTGCTTAGGTAAGAAGATATAAATTTATTTGTAAAATCTTCTTTAAAATCTTCAGATAGGGAAATATTTTGCATATAGTAAAGAGGGACAGCCAAATCATAGGCTAAAAAATTATAAGCGCAATCGTCAAAATCAATTAAGCTTATATTTCCCTTACGGTCAACTGCTATATTTTTTCCATGAACATCAGAGTGAATTAACCCGTAGCTATCCTTTTCTATGGGGAGAGAATCATACCATGAAAGAGCATTTTCTAGCTCCATTCTTGCTTTTTTCATTATTACTGGTAATATATCAAAACCACCTTTAATTATATTACAATTTCTATATTTATATCTTTTAAGCCAAGGAAGAACTGGTCTGTAATTTAAAGATTGTTGATGTATATTTCCCAAATAGCGTCCTAATTTTTCAGCATATTTTATATCTTTATAAAGCTCATTTTTTGCCAATATTTGACCAGATATTTTTTCAAACATACATACATTAAAATAGGGTGACACCCCTCGCATTTGTTCAACCATTTTTCCTTTTAAGCTAGCAATTGGTTTGACAACAGAGATATTTTTTTTCTGTAAATATTCTATGAACGCCATTTCTGCCCTAATTAGGTTAAAAGACCTATGACTGTCTTCAACCAACCTTAGATATTTAGACTTTATTTTATATACAATATTTTCAGAATTACCAACAAATTGGGGATATGCGTCAATTCCCCATAGTTTAGCAGAGGCTCTTGCAAGCTCATATAATTCTTCTAAATTACGCTTGGCTACAAGAGTTCTTACCATGCTCACCTTTAAAAAAATAGTTAAGCCGCCATTGCCTCCTGCATGGCATCACCCAACCCAGCAGGGCTATCAGATACCACGATTCCTGCATCACGCATGGCGGCAATTTTACTTTTTGCATCACCCTTACCACCAGCAATAATTGCACCTGCATGTCCCATACGTTTGCCAGGAGGGGCAGTTACACCCGCGATAAATCCAGCAACTGGTTTTTTTCGGGTATCATTTTTTAGAAATTCTGCAGCTTCTTCCTCAGCTGTGCCACCAATTTCGCCTATCATCAATATGCCTTCAGTTTCATCGTCATCTAAGAACATATCTATCGCATCAATAAAATTAGTTCCATTAACAGGGTCGCCACCAATTCCAATACATGTGCTTTGTCCAAGCCCATTGGCCGTTGTTTGCGCAACTGCCTCATAAGTTAAAGTTCCAGACCTAGATACAATACCTATTTTACCGCGTTTATGTATATGACCTGGCA